>NZ_JBSGCY010000003.1:0-137718 GCF_053602115.1 Nocardia sp. NPDC004582
GTAACAGATGTAGGTGACTGGTACTAATAGGCCGAGGACTTACCAACAAAGAAGCTACGCGTCCACTGTGCAGTATCTGAAACAACACACAGATAAAGGAAGACAGGTCCGAATCCCGTTCGCGGGTGCCGGGTTTGGCTCTCTGTGTGACAGTTTCATAGAGTTACGGCGGCTATAGCGGTGGGGAAACGCCCGGTCCCATTCCGAACCCGGAAGCTAAGGCCACCTGCGCCGATGGTACTGCACTCGACAGGGTGTGGGAGAGTAGGACACCGCCGGAACATCATTCGCGAAACCCCCTGACTTCGGTCAGGGGGTTTCTGCGTATCTCGATCAAATCGATACGTGCCCATGATCTTTCAGCGCCGAATATCCACCATGCGCTACTTTTGGCCGAATCCAGTAACGTGCCGAGCCCTCACCGCAGCGGGCTGGACCCCTTCCCGTCGTATCGATATCACCGACTGGACCGACCAGCTGGAAGCCGAGGGCTTTCACGTGTCCCGCCCCGCGGCGAGCATCCTCCAAAGCTTCGGCAACCTGACCCTCCAGCCCCCGGACCTCCCAAGCGCGCTTTGGCCGGCGGACCCCTTGTTCTTCGATCCCATTGACGTAGCCAACGGCATGTACGACCGCTACGCCGATTTCGAACGCGCCTTGGGCCGCCGCATGACCCCCTTGGCTGCCAACACAGCGGGCACGACCTTCCTCCTGATGCTCGACGACGGCCGGATCGTCTCCGACGGCGTCCTCGCCCTCAACCTCGTGGCTCCCACCTTCCCCCAGGCCCTCGAGGTCATCATCCGCCGCCACATCGTCCCCACCTCGATCCTGTCCTACCACCGCCCGCGCCCCCGCTTCACCTCCGAATGGATGCACGCGGGCTAGTCACACTCCCCGAGTGCGCGAAGTTCGAATCTCGCACCGCTCCACCGCCTTCCGTCACTACCTTCGTGCGGATGGTGGGGATACTGAACATCGACCCGGCCGCGATGCGAGCGGCCGCGGATTGGCTGGACCGCGCGGCCCAGGACCTCGTGGCCGACCTGACCGCCCACATGCGGCTGGTCCGCTCCTTCCTGGGCGGCGACTGGCAAGGTGACGCCGCGGCCTCACACGAGAACCCGTGGACCGATTGGGAATCCGGTGCCCACCGGATTCTCACCTCCTTCGCCACCGACGCGACGCTGCTCCGTCAGGCAGCCGCGGAACTCACCCGAACCGACCTTCACGGAGCCCAGACGATCACCCAGGCCGGTTCGGGCCTCGACCTGCCCGAGGTGCTCTAGTGGCGGACTATCGGGTCGACCTGGGTGGTCTGCAGCAACTGATCGACAGCACAACCACACTGGAGTCCTCGATCGAGGCGCGCATTGCCGCGATCGAAAAGTGCGTCGCCAACCTTCACGTGGACTGGTCCGGCGAATCCGCCACCGCCCACCGCGCCGCTCACGACGACCGCGTAGCCGCGGCCGCCCTCATGCGCGAGGCCCTGCGAGCCCTGCGCGGAAAGCTCTCCGCAGCCCACACCGCCTACGGAACGGTGGGATCCACCAACGCGTCCATGTGGCCATGAGCCCTCCCACGGTCCCGCTGATCGTCTGCCGAGCAGGCGAATACAGCTCCGCCGGAGAGGTTTTCGGCACCCTCAACACCGACGCCGTCGACACTCACTCCGCCCTGCTCGGCGTTCTCCGCGCGAACGCCGGCATGGCCGGCAGCGACACCATCGGCCAAGAGTGGTCCGCCGCTTATGACCAGGCCGCGACCTCGGCCCTGCAAGCCTCGGCCCAATTGGCCTCCGCCGCAGCGCAAGTCCGAGATCTGCTCGTGGTCGGTGCCTACAACCACCAGGCAGGGGAGTCCGCGGCCACCCACAACGAGGTGGATCCACCTCCACCGCCCACCCTGACCCCGCCATCCTGTCTTCCGGACGAGGCTCCTTCCGCGGCCGGCGACGGCATCCCCGAACCCTTCGGCTGGTCGATCATCAAGGACGCCGTAGGCGCCATGTGGCCCAACGGCCACCAGTCCGAACTCCTTTCCGCCCAATCCGCCTGGTCCACCACAGCCACGAACTTCCACACCCTGGCCGACACGATCCCCAAGGCCATTGACCTCCTCGCCAACCAGCAGTCCGAGGAGATCCCCGCCGCGATCGAAGCGGCCCGGGCCCGCCAATCCGACCTCATCGACCTCGCCACCATCAGCTCGGCCCTCGCCACCGCCTGCGGCGACTACGCCCACCACCTCGATGAGGCCCACCACCAAATCCTCGAGGAACTGAAGGACCTCGGTCTCGAAACCGCCGCGGTAGAACTCGGCCTCGCCCTCCTGGCCCCCGTCACCGCGGGCCTCTCCGAGTACATCGGCAACTCCGCCTGGGCTGCCCGCATAGCCGTCAAAGCGGCCCGCATCGCCTCGATCATCGCCGGTTTGGCCACCAAGGCAAGGGAATCCGCGCGACTGGTCGGCGCTCTTGCCGAACGGCTCCGCGCTCTCGCCACCAGGGTCGCGCAGTGGGTCCAAGCCGCCTCCGCCAGACTCGCGGTCTTCGGCCGCCGCACCGGCTCCGTCCCTAAACTGAAGACAACCCCGATGAACCCCCACTACAAGGGCGAAAGCATTCCAGGAAACACAATCTGGCCAGGCCGGTCGGTCCGCTACCTGACCCCCGAAGAACGCCAGAGCTTCCAACTGTTCATCCGAGACGGCAAACTCTACGACGCCCGCGGCAACCTCTTCGACACCACAAGCTCAGCCACCCACTTCAACGACGGAAGGGCTATCTTCGTCATGGACGAGAACGGCGCCCTCTACGCGTCGAAGTTCCACGAGCCAGGCGCATTCCACCACTCCAGCTTCTTGTCCGGAGCTCCGGTAGCAGGTGCCGGCGAGATCCAGGTGACCAACGGCGAACTCCGCTTCATCTCCGACGCCAGCGGCCACTACCGCCCCGCCCAGAAGTTCTCCAACCAGGTCATCGACCAACTCCGCAGCGAAGGCCTCCACATCGATCCCGCCCAGATCGACCTGCGGGCCCCGAAGTAGCACGAGAGGATCCGACATGACCGAGCCCTGGCGTGCTGTAGTCACCGCCGTCCTGTACAAAGCCCAGTTCGCCCCGTCCCTCGATGCCGCCGAGGCCCACCGCACAGCCGAATGGCTTGTCCACAAACCACTGTGGGACCTCACCGTCGAGGAACAACACCGCGCCCTCCTCGACGCCCTGGCCTCCGGAGCCCCCCTCGACACCGTCGTCCAGGCGCCCTTCTCCGAGACAGAGAAGCGCACCTTCTTCACCCGAGTGGTCGACGAACTCGAAACCATGCGCCCTTGGCCCGACCGCCCGTACCACGAGATCCCTCTCGAACGATGGCCAGAGTTCGTCAACCTCCCCCCGATAGCCCGAATCTCTTTGCCGTGGACCGACCTCCAGCCCCTACTCGGCAAAATGTTCCGCAAGCCCCCCGGCTACAACCGAGAACTCCTACTCCTCCGCCTGAAGTCCGGCCCGGAAATAGCCTTCATCTGCCCCGGCTGGCCACCCGAATCCGCAACCGCCCTGGTCTCCCTCACCCCCAACGCCGACGCCCCCGCCATCCTCCAAGAACTACTGACCTCCGCACCCATCGACCCCACCGAGGTAACTCTCCTGTCCACCACCCCGCCCCCGCCCTTCCTCTTCGAAACAACCCCTCTCCGCCCAGAATTCGCAGGCGAACACCTCCCAGGCAACACCCGCTGGAACGGCACCCACGTCCACTACCTCACCCCCGCCGAACGCGCCCCCTACAAACTGACCATCGCCAACGGCCTCCTCTTCAACAGCCAGCGCACCCCCTTCGACACCACCACAGCCAGCACACTCTGGACCCCACAAGGCGGCCGAGCCATCTTCGTCATGGACGCCAACGGCGACATCTACTCGTCCCCCCACCACATCCTCGGCCAGTTCCACCACTCCAGTTTCCTGGCCGGAGCCCCAGTATCCGCCGCCGGCGAACTAGCAGCCAAAGACGGCCACCTCCACCTCATCTCCGACCACAGCACCCACTACCGCCCACCCCGCCGCTTCACCCGCCAACTCCTCGACAACCTCCGCCGCCACGGCATCCAAATCGCCGACAACCAGGTCGAATACCACATGCCCCCGGACTAGCCCTATCAGGAGCATGTGGCGGCAGATTCAATCCTGCATGAAACCGATCCAGATGTAGTCGCGTGCCCGTGTCAGCGCTACCATGCGCTGCCGCGCAGCCAGTTCCGCCCGATCGCGTTCTGCGCCGGTGAGTTCTGACTTCGTCTGCTTCGGTGCGTCAGTGAGGTGGAAGACGGCGCCGAAGTCCATTCCCTTGGCGCGGTGGATCGTCCCGATCTTGACGGCTTTCTGCGGGGTTCCGTCGAACGCATCGAGCGACAGCGTGGGGATCTCGGCTCGGCGCAAGGCCGCACGCGCCCGATCGATCTCGACATGGGTGTTGAGAATGACCGCGATCGCTGAGAACGGCAGCCCCGAGTCCTTGATCGCCTGAACCAGCCGAGCGTTGGCTTCACGCCGCGGAAAGGTCTCGGATTTGGCTAATCCACCGGGCAATACGACTTCGGCGTCGCGCAGGGTGAATCCCGGAGCTCCGTCAAGATCGTCGACGGAGTTCCCGGCGTCGATACGTCTGGCGTACTCCAGCACGGCCGCGCGATTGCGATAGTTCTTGTCGAGCACCGCGCCGCGGCCGACAATCGGGATTCCGGCGTCGGACAGCCGCCAGCCACCGGCGTACACCTGCTGCTGACCATCGCCGACCAGGAGCAGCTGGGCGTTCGGTTCTCCACCCGCGATCTGGTGCACCAGTTTCAGCTCCAGCAGGGTGAAGTCTTGCACTTCGTCGACGACGACCAATCCGTACGGGTCGTCGAGCGGGGTGGCGCGTAGCTCAACGATGGCTTTGTGGATGACATCGATGAAGTCGGATACGCCCCGGCGTTCCAGCTGCCCCTGGTAGGGCTTGAACAGCTGGCGCCATACGATTTCCCGCTGCTTGTCGCCGAGACTGATGCCATTGCGCCCTGTGCGGTCGATATCCTGATACTGCTCCAAGGTGGCGATCCCGCGCCCTTTGATTACGCGCTGGATCTCGTCCTTCCAATAGCCAGGGTTCGATTCGATGGGTTCGAGCAACGGCCGCGCATACCCCTTCCAAGCTTGGCTGAATGCGGTCTCGGCGGCGCCGCTGTCCAGATTGAAGTCAACGCCGCGGTCCTTGAGGAAGCGCATCGTCCACCCGTACAGGCCCACGAACTCGGCCCGATCCCCGACCTGAGGTGCTAGTCGCGCGAAGGACGACCGGTGGTACTCCGGCAGATTGCGAACAAAGCTGGTGAACAACAACCGCCCCGGATTCTGCTTGGCGAACCGCGCCATCCGATGCAGGGCCACCACGGTTTTCCCGGTCCCGGCCGGCCCGCTAAACCTGGCGGGACCGTTGTATTTGCGGACAACCAGGTCGTGCTGGCCGGGGTCCAGGAAGATCATCCACTCGTCGAATGGCCGCGCCAGTGCCTTCGAGCGCACATCTTCGCGGAGATCCACCGCAGCGAACAGCCCGTCGGCCGCGGGAGTGGCTGCCTGTTTCGGCGCGTCATCGGTTGAGATCAGCTCGTAGCGGCCATCCCGCGCGGCGACCGTTTCCGCGATCTCCCGCGCTCGCTTCCGGGACAGCTTTGCGTCCCCTCCGAAGAGCAGTTCGGGAAACCCATTCAAATCCGCAGTCGCGCTGGAGGTTTCCGGATACGTTTCCGTCGCCCGGTTCATGAGCACCACCACATCGATCATGTGTGGCACATACTGGCTCCGACCCGAAACGAGATTCGAGAATGTCTCCTCGGCTCGCGCACGGATCTGTACCAGCTCTTTCGCTGCCGGCAAGGCGTCTGCGAAGGTCAACGCGAAGACCCCACCCACCCCAACCGCGAACGCGCTCGCCCGACCGTCGCGGGCAAATGTTCCGGGCCTCTCCACCAGCACCTGCCACCCACCGCGCATCAGCGGCACCGACAGGAACCGTCGGTGAGCCGCCTCCAACTGCGGCAACTCCGCCAGCTTGCGCTCCACCCACCGCCGTCGCTGCTCGAACCACATGTCGGTCATCACGGACCCCCTTCTGAGACCAAGGTCGGCCGGTGCTCGACCCCCATTGCCCGAGACACCAACGTCCGCAAGCGAGTTGCGGTGAGTAGCAAATTAATGCCATTGCTTGTGGTGAGTCGGGAGTTGTTGCCGGATGGCACATTTCGGCATACGAGGTGGCACGGCACTGATGTGGTGGAACGCAGGTATAGGGGCGGGCGTGTCGACCCCTGCGGCCGAAGGGTCGAATCCTGTTCTCTCTTAGGCAAACTGACCTACTCGATCGGATCTGTAGCGGTACAGTGCCGACAAGATTCACCAAGTGAATCGCCGCTGTAGGACTGCGGGAGGGGACGGCCTGTGCCGGATGTATCCACTATGGGCAAGCTGTATGAGCTGTTGCGGACGCTTGCCGTGCCGGAGGAGCGTCCTCGTGTGTGGCCGATCATGCTTCGCCGGAGGCGTCCACTGCCGCGACCGATTATCTGTTTGGTTACAACCAATTTCGAGGGCGGGTCGCCACTACCCGCTGTCGAGTCCTGGCTGGCGGGCGGACACGGTCGTACGGTGCCGCGGGTACGTGTGGACGTCAAACAGATGAGGCCCGACTCAGTCGCCATCGAGGAGGGGCAGGTCCGCGAGTACGAACTCGATGGTGATCAAGCCAAGTACCCGTGTCTGCCGATTCTGGACAAGCTCGCCAACGATATCTCCTTCTGCAACACGGGCATGGGACCCATTCGATTCCCGCGGTACAGCGCCGCGAACTGGATCACCCGTCAGCGTCTTCGGGACGCCCAGGCCGATATTGCCGCTGATGAATTGCGCGGCCGGTTCCCGCGGCTGCTCCGCAGCGGTTCGCTGACTCAGCCGGTAGGGACGCTGAGCGGGCTGGTCGGCGGGATCGTCGACAAGGTGGTCGGGGTGGTCTTGTCGTTGTGGCCGGTGCTTCGCCTGTGGCTTTTCGTCAGCGGTGTCGTTCCCGGATTGTCGAGGGAGAGCCGCTGGTTCATGAACCAGAGGTACTTGGCGCCGGAGCTGTCCGACAACTTCCTTGCCTTCGCGACGCGGATGACCGATCCGCACCGAATCCGCGAGAATTCCGAGCAAGTCTCGAAACTGCTGGTGCACGCGTTTCTCTCGGACCTGCGTGCGGCGTATACGCGCCGGATTTGGCGTCCGTCGAGTTGGCGCAGAACCGCGTATCCGGTCGTGCTTCTCGACAATGTGGAGGAGACCCTGCCGGCGGTGGTGGGGAGCCGGCGAGGCGAGGCGACCCCCGCTGCCAACCTGCTCAAGTGGATCACCGAAATCCGCAATGAGACAGGCCTATTCGATCCACTGGTCGTGGTGGCTCACGTGAACTACGCGCCATACGGTGAAGAACCGAATGAACTGACCACACTCGTACCGCTCATCGACCGCCCGCCGCTGGATGAGCCTCGTGGAACGGCCGAGCCCGCCGAGCCGGAGGACGCGCTGCAGCGCTGGCAGTTCGAGATCGCGGATATGCGCCGGAACCGGTTCGCCTACGCGTGGCAGCTACTGTTCCGCTGGGACTCGGCACTGTCGAGTTCGACGCGTATCAATCCCGGTCTGGCTCGTCCGCCCGCTCCGCCGATGGCGGCTCGCAGATGGTTCGTCTCGCTCGCGGTGGTGGTCCCGCTCGTGCTATCGGCTGTCAGTGCGTGGGCGATGGTTCCCGCATTGCGGCATCCATCGTGCGCTCAATGGCCCTGGACGACCGGAATAGCGGTCGAGGAGCATGACAACGAGTGCATCGGATACAGCGCCGACACGCGGCGGGTCTTCACCAGCGATGAGTCGCTGAATGCTATGCAGCGCGAGGTTTTCCGCCAGAACGCGACTGCGGAAGACAGGCATCAGCGTGACCACAGCCGGAGATTGATCTCGCTGGTGTATTTCGCGGGTCTGACGTACTCAGCCAAGTCCAGGTACTCGCATGGGATCGTCGAAGAGCTGGCTGGCCTCGCGATTCAGCAGAGGAGGTTCAACGACAAACAGGCGCCGACGGATCCGCTGGTCCGCATCATCATCGCGAACGGCGGCGAGGGTATGGGGCAAGCGACCTACGTGGTCGAGCACATGCTGAAGCGGCTACTGCGCGATGATCCCACGGTTTTCGGCGTGATCGGACTGGACCGTAGCACCGCGGAGACGCAGCGAGCCATCACCGAACTCGGTGATCTGGGTGTCCCGGTCGTCGGTACGACATTGTCCGCGGACGCGCTGTCCAAGGCGTCGCCTCTGTACCTACAGGCGGTACCGAGCAATACCACCCACGCGCAGCTGATTGCGGATTACGTTGCGGGCGCGCGGGCTCCGGAGTCCGGTCCCGACGCTGGACGGCGACTATTCGAGAGGGTATTGATCTATCGGCCAGACTCTGTCGGGGACATTTTTGTCAACAGCCTGGCGGACGACCTAGGACGCGAGTTCGCCAAACGGCAGATCGATGCTCCGGTGCTGAGCTTGGCCGATGCGAACACGACTGCTGATCTGGCAGCGCACTGTAAAACCAACGAGACCAACCGCCGAACCCTGCTTCTGTTCGCCGGCCGCAACGAGGACTTCGCGACGTTCACGCAGAACGTGGCCCAGCAGTGCAAGACCGAGACTCGACCTGATTTGCTCGGCGCCGATACCGTCACTCGCTTGGTTACCGACCCCGCCACAATGCAAAATGTGCCGCAGGGCATGAATATTCGCTATGTCGCCAAAGGTGCAGAAGCGATCCTGGGCGGAAGGGAATGTGTCCAGAACCAATTGGACGGCACCGGCCGCTCCGGCGATTTTCTGGACTTCTGCCGAGGGATCAAGACCCTTGCCACTACGCTGAACACCCCTGGTGCGAAGCCGGTCTACGACCCAACCTGGCCAGGGGATCGCACTGCAATCGCTTTCGACGTGGTCGGCCTGTTCGCGAACGCTCTGGGCGGGAGCAACAAGTCGCTCCCGAGCGGGGAGACGCCGCTCGACCGCAGAGCAGCCTTCCTAGCCCTCCGAAAGGACTACCCGGGCATCACCGGCCACCTGAATTTCACCCCGGATGCGCAGGTGGCGACGGATGCGACCATCGCGATCCTGGTGAGCACCGGCCGCGATGTCTCCGACCGAAGACTGAGCTGCGTGTTGACGCACCCGCGAGGCGCAGGCACCGGCTGCCCTGACGGCACCCACGACGATTCCGAGGCCTGGTTCATCGACCACTGAAGACCGCAAAGTCGAGGATGTCCTGGAACATGCGGCATCAGCATCCACCACATCAACACCGGCGACGACGCGGTGACAATCGCTCTCTTCATCTGGGATGGACACGAACTATTGGAGACGTGAGTGCCGGCGCTTGCGCCTGATGACTGAATAGTCTTGTGTCACAACAGGATGACGTGCCTTTCGCGGAACTGGGCACCCAGGGCGCGTATCCCGCGATCCGTGCCGTGGTGACCTCTTACATCATGGATTCGATCGTCGACCCGACGATTACTCAGCCCGACCTGTGGAACGTGTCGGGGTTCTGGACATCTGACAAGACCTTGTGGCCCTGTTCGAATCGCCGTGGGCGTACATGTCCACGGTTCACCCGAGCAGTTCGGACTTCGTTCCGATCCAGGTGACGACCACTTCATCGCGTGCCCGGCTTGCTGCGACGTAGAGCAGGGATCGCTCGCGAAGGAGTGCCTCGGCCTTTTCTTCCTCCGGCACGGATTGTGTGACCGTGCTGATAGGCAGCTCTTTCGCTCCGACACCGGCAAGTATCACTCGCGAGAATTCCATCCCCTTGGATCGGTGCATAGTCATCACCTGTACATGATTCTCGGACGTCGGGTTGTGCTCGAGTATCGCCGCGTCGATTCCGTGGCCGGCCAGTGCGCTCACTACTCGCTCGCAGCGGCGAGTGGTCCGGGCCAGAACCGCGATGGTGTGCGGTGCGATGGCGGAATCGACCCAAGCTCGGACCTGCTGGACGATCGCCTGAAGCTCATCGGATACCGAGCCGCAGGGGATGAGGGCCGGAACCGGGCCGAGCCTGATCGAGCGGTAGCCTGCGGTCGAGTCGCTTTTGCCGTCCACGCCGACATACTCTGCACCGGTGACGATTCCGAGCGCGAAGCGCAGATTCTGGGCGGTCGTCCGGTAATTCAGGGTTAGACGCCGTGATCGTCCGACGATGTCGATGCCGAGGTGGCCGAGACTGATCGGCTGCCCGTAGATCCGCTGGTACGGGTCTTCTGCGATGAACAGATCGTTGGGCCCTTCGTCGGTGAGAGCGCGGAGCAGGTTCCAGTGGGACGGGTGTAGGTCCTGCGCTTCATCCACGAGGACATGATCGGCGATTCGGGTTCGAAGGGTTTCTGCGGCGACTCCCAGTTGTGCAGCAGCCAGCGCAATCACCTCTGGGAAACTGAGACTGCGCTCGGCCTGGCTGCGACTGCGAAATGCGGTTATCAGTTGCCAAATCGTGTACTTCTGCTTCCGGGTGAGACGTACTCGTCGGCCTCGGCGGTGAGTCTTCGCATACCGCTCAAAGGATTTCACCGTGTTGGCGAGGACGACGTACACGTACTCGGTGTTGAGGAAGCCGGGTGTTGCCAGCCGCGGTTCCAGGCCGGTGCAGTCCGTCGTGTGGATGACGTCTTGCCAGAGTTGATCGGTATCGGTGCGGCGTGCCGGCAGTTCGACGGCCCGGATGCCGAACAGGGCGTCGGCCGCGTCGCCGATATCTGCTGCTTGTGTGACGATCTGGTTGGCGAGCTTGTCGATTCCTATGACCAGCACACCGGCGCCACCGACGCCGTCGGCGCGGGGGAGATCCGGGTCCAGGACTCGCAATTCGGTATCGAGGCTCTCCGCGAGCGTGGTGTTGAAGGTGGTGAGAATGATGCGCGCAGCGGGGTTCCGTTGAAGGAGACTGCGAGCGCGATGGACGAGGACTACGGTCTTTCCGGTCCCGGCGCCCCCCGACAGCCGAAAGGCGCCCCTGAAATCTTGCTCGGCATACAGTCGCTGCTCCGGATGCAGAAATCTGCGCCACGCGGTGAAGTCACCCCCTTCGATGATGCGGCGCAGCTCGGCGGTGTCCTCGCCGATGTAGGTGAACAGCATTTGAGACGCAGGATGGTCGAGGGCTCGAATGAGCGAGTCGTCGGTGGCGTCGAGCTCGGATTCCGGTGCGAAGCGGTACTTCTCCCGGATCTCTGCGAGGCTTGTCCCCGCAGCCAGTTCGAGCAGCGTATCTCCCTGCCAGGTGCCGAATTTGGCTTCCGCGTCGGCGGCGAGATCGACCAGGGCTTCGGTATCGAGCGCGGCCACAGCACGTGCTGCGAGGGCGGGGGCAAGTCCAAGTTTCTCGACCAGGTCGGCCGCGGTGTAGCCGGCCCGCGCGAGGATCGGTGCTGTGGGCACAGCGGGGATCGACCCGGCAGTTCGCACAGGTGCCGGATTCGGAAGGGCGTCTCGAGCGTCGCTGTCGCGATCGGATTCCGCGACAACACCTTCCAATGCACCCGTGGCCGGATGCACCCGCAGGATCGAGCACGCAGCCAGGGCGGTGGCTTCGTCCGTCAGCCAAGTGCCCATATAGATGTAGGTGGTGTCGGCATCCTTCGGATCGACCTGGAAAAGGATCGCCCGATGGTGAGCGTCGACGCGCCCCAGCCGGACTCGACGGTCCAGTCCACCGTCGATCGGGTGCACCAAATAGGCTGCAGTGGAGTCATTTTGAAGGTCGGAAAGGAAGTCGTAGATCTTCGGTTTGACCGCCCTGGACAGTGTCGTCGCCGCGCTGCTCTTCGCCATGACGATGTTCGCCACTTACAACCCCTGGTTGCTGGTGTTCGCCTGCCTGCGCGGAAGCTGGTTCCCGAGGGATTCGACCAGCTGTTTGACCTCGTCCTGGCATGCTTGCGTCCAGATGGCCAGGAAGGCATTGGAGACGGTGACGCCGGCGAGCAGGTTCAGATCTGCGCCGATCTGCTCCCAGATGACGTGGCGGTCTCGGTTGGTGAGTGCTCGACTCTCCACCACGGATCGCACCCTGTGCTGTCGTTCCACCGGAAGGGTCAGCGCGACTGTGAGTTTGGCGAGGTAGTCGTCGAGTCGTGCGTGGACGCGCTCGAAGACGTGCGCTTCGGGCGCGGAATTTCCGGGCAGGGTGTGGATGCCTTTACTCGGGTCGCGGTGTGCGGCCTGGTCTCCGTCCAGCACACAGACAGCGGGGAAGTTTGTCGTCGGATTCGCGTTGTGTTGTTCGGTCACCTTGCGTGCGGGTGATTCGCCGCCCATCGCGTGAATTCTGATGGCATCCAGTTCGATATCGTCGTATGCGCGAAACGCTGCTGCCACCATCTGTTCCGCGAAGGTGTCCTCGACGAAGACGGCCAGCTTTCCATCGATCTGTCCGGTGATGGTGCGGAGGGCGTGGACGTCGAGCTTGCCTTGCAGGACGTCGCCGTAGAGCGCGGCCCAGATGGCGGCCGGTGGCAGTGGTGCGAGCGCGTCGTTGGAATGGGTCGTGAAGATGACCTGGCACGACTTTCGGTGGGCGACGCTGATGAGATATTCGACCATGCGCCGGGTCGCGACCGGGTGCAGCCCGTTTTCGATCTCTTCGATGAGGATCAGCGCGTTGTTGCCCGCGGCCTCGATCGCGGTGACGATCCGGATGACGCTGGCCTCGCCGGCACCGAAATGGAACTCGGAGTAGCCCTCGCCCTGCCGGGTAAGGCCGGCGAACATGGTGACCTTGTCCGTGTCGTCGAGGTGCAATTTCTGGAAGCCGTCGATCGACCTGCCGAGGATCTTCGCGACTTCCCCGGCGACTGCTGGGGGTATCGGGACCTCTTTGACGGCCTGAAATGAGCCGCCGACGGCTTTCCTGAGGTTCTGCCGCTCGGAGGCCGGCAGGGTGCGTTCGACACCGAAGTGCAGGACTTCGCGGTGCACGGCGTTGCGGATCCACTTGTGCCGCTTGAAGCTTGCGGTGCGCAGCACGGGCAGTCGGGTGTTGAGGGACTTGTCGACCAGCTCGTACTCCATCGACCAGTTCTGCATGCTGTCGTCGTACTTGCCGCTCTTGGCGAAGAACCGGCCGGGCAGTACGTCTCGATACGCGCAGCCGGCCGCACCCAGGATGGTGGACTTGCCACCGCCATTGGGGCCGACGACAGCGGTGACCGGGAAATCGAAGCTGACCTCCTGGCCGACGAATCCGCGAACACGACGCAGCATCAGCCGTCTCACGTACTGGCCGTAGTTGGCCTTCGCGACCTTGTTTGTCAACGCTTCGATCATGTCGTCGCGGATCTCGCTCTTGAATTCGCTCACTGCGTCTCGCTTACCCCTCGTACACGGACCGGTCGTTCAGTGGTCTACCCGAAACCGGGGCGCGTACTGCCAGCGGCGTTCCGGTTGATCAAGAGCCTACCGTCAGAGATTGTGCCACTTGCGATTTGGCCTTCGGCGGGGCTGCGAAACGCACGGTGCGCTCCGGGCCCGGGCGACGCAGGCCTCGGCCGCGCTGGTCAGCCTCGAGTAGCGTCACGTGAGGCTGCTGCTGCGGGGTCGTCCTCGGCGCATTGGGCTTTGAACAGACTGGTCAGATGATCATGCTAGGGTCCCCGAGAACGTTCGTACCGCGAACTGATTCAGGGGGTCAAGCGGTGACTGACATTCTCGACGTCGACCTATCTACGTTGCACGGGCTGGCGAATGAGCTCGGCGGGCAGGCGGAGGATATCGGCAAGATCACCCTGACCAAGACAGTCAAGATGCCGGGATCCCCAATCGAGGCGGCCTCGACACAGGTCGGCGACGCGGTGTTGAAGGCGTACGGATTGATCCGTGGCCAGATCCAGATCCTGGCGGACCGCGCCAAGACGGCGCATGGCAGTTACGAGGACATGGACAAGTCCAACGCCGACCAGCTGGACAAGTACGGCCGCGGTGAGGGCGTGAGTTGACCACGATCAGTCACGTTCGTGGATGCGACCCACAGTCGATGCTCGACTACGCCACAGATCTGGTGAAGCAGAACGATGCGTTTGTTTCGAAGGTTGACCAGATGGAGCAGTCGGTCGACAACGCCATGAACCAGTGGAAGGGCGCCGGAGCGGCGGCCGCCTCCGAGCGTGCGGTGGCTCACAAGCTGCACGGCAATCACCTCGCGACCACAATCGTCGGCATTGCAGACCAGTACAACATCTACGGCGTCTCGCTCGGCGATACCCGGACCGCCCTGCTGCGGATCCTCGATGTCGAGATGAAGGACTCGGGGATGACCGTCGACGATGACGGCACTGTGCATGCTCCGAAAGTGCCATCGGGTGCCGACCAGTCGAACTCGGCCACGACTGCGTTGGCCCAGCAGATGCTCGACGGCCAGGCTTCAGGGTACGAGAGTCGGATCAAGACCCTGCTGACGCAGTTCGGCGATGGGGAAACCGCAGCGGTGAAGGCGATCTCGGCCGATCTTCAGGCGCTCGGTGATTATGAGAAGAAGCCCGACGGTGCACCTGTGCGCTCGGATGTGCAAGCCATCTTGGATGGTAGATCCGAGTTGCCGACCGATCCGAAGAAGCTGCACGACTTCTGGGAGACGCTGACCCCGGCAGAGAAGGACGCACTCTACGAGAAGGACCAGTACATCGGGAACCGCGACGGCCTGCCTTCAGTCGACCGCGACCATTACAACCGGCAGAAGCTCGACGACGAGTTGACGCGCGCGCAGAACGGCGATCCGGCGGTGGCCCACAAGCTTCCGGACCTGCGGGCCATCCAGAAAACGCTGAAGGATAACCCGGACGCCATGCTGCTGCTGATGGACACCCAATCCGGAAAGATGGCCCACGCGGCGGTCTCGGTCGGCAACCCCGATACCGCCGCCAATGTATCGGTCAACGCGCCGGGTTTGAACGGCAACGTCCGTGACTCGCTCGGAAGCATGGTCACCGAAAACCGGGCCGTGAAAAACCTCGCCGAGAGCACGCTCAACAAGTTGAACCCTGATGATCCGAAGCTAGGACAGAAGGTGGTGCCCATTGCGTGGATTGGGGCAGACCTGCCACAAGGCGATATCAAAAAATTCAATGAGGATGTGGACGGTACCACCGCGCAGGGATATAGGGACGTCTTCAACGACACGATGGCCAGGGCAGGCGCGCCGAAACTCGCGTCGTTCTACGACGGTGTGCGTGCCTCGCACGATGATGGATCTATGCATCTCACCGCGGTTGGGCATTCCTACGGATCGGTGATGACCGGGCTCGCGCTGCAGCAGTCCGGCCATCAACCCGTCGACGACCTCGTCGTCTACGGTTCGCCGGGATTGGATCTGCCGTACAAGCACTGGTACTGGCCTGTGAGCGGTGATCAGCAGGTCTCGAATCTCAATGTGCCCGATGGACATCGGTACGAGATGACCGGCGGAGATGACAAGATCGCCAACCTCCCTAGATTTGGCGACAATCCGAAATCTCTCCCCGGATTCACCCACCTGGAAACCGGACCTCACACCACACCCGACGGCGTGCACCGTGGCGGGGCCTACGAGCACGCAGACTATCCACGTACGACCGACGTCGACGGCAAACCACAGCTGCGTACTTCCGGCTGGAACACAGCCATGATCGTGGCAGGTCTCCCGAATGAGGCGGTTAAGAAGTGAAGGCACCCAACATCAATCGGATGGGTATTGCGTCGGCCTTGGCCGCTGCGGTGATCGCGATGACGACAGGATGTGACTCCTTGGACTCCGAGTACAAGAAGACCGGTGCGGCCGACACAGCCCACGCCGAACAGGTACTCCGGTCCCGGCCCACCCTCGAAGATACGCAAGCGCGCCTCACTCAGGCGGTGGAGGACCTCGCTGCCTACGCGAGCTCGCTGGTCCCAGGGATGACCTGGAAGTGGATGAGTACAGACCGACAACCCGCGGCATGCGGTGCCCCGTACGACCAGACAGCGGGCCGCGACCTCTACATGCCGGACTACATCACCCAGGGTGGCGATACCACGCACGGCGGCATTCCTGACGCAGTGTGGCCGCAGGTGCGTGAGAAGGCTCGCCAGCTCGCGGCCGATCTGGGTGCCACAGAGGCCGATCCGCTACCGATCACCGAGAAGCCCGGCGATCGTGACGCCCGCTTCATCGGGAACAACGGGACAGTGCTGTGGCTGAGCACTCGGGGCATCACCAGCGAAACAGGTTGTCGACTGCCTGCTGCTGAGAAAGCAGCCACCAGCTCTGTCGTGCCGACCACCGAACGACCGAAATGACATCAACATCCGGTCGGGTACGTCAGGAATTCGAACCTCAGGCGGTGAAGGTCTGTGAAGCACAATGATTCCGATGCACTTGGCTTGAAAGTGCAGCGTGCCCAACATGCCCTTGAACAGATCCGGGGTGTCGGTGTCATCAACGGCATTCGCGTCGTCGTGGACGCTGAGGATCGCCTGCTATCGGTGACCGTAAGCGAGGAATCCGTCATCATGGCCGCGTATCGGGCGGCGGTGGAAGATAAGCGCCCCAAGGTCGATGAAGCACTGCGGGAACTGCGAGCCGATACAACCTTCGAAGCGGTTTCGACCTACACGAAGGCGAACTCGGCGCGCTGGGAAGCCGAGCGCAGGGAACGGCAGCGCGAGCTAGAGGAAGCGCTCGACGACGACTACGAGCGCGGCTCGATCAAGGCGCCCGAGTGGTAGTACTCAGCGCGATCTGGAAGGCCCAATACCGTTGGCTGTCTTCAGGTTCGATGCCAGTAGGTTGGCCGAAGCGGCTGCGCGATAATTGCTGAGGGGCTGTTGAGTCGATGCCGACTCTCGGTGGGTCTCGGCGCGTTCGCGTTCGAGGCGGTAGGTGATGGCGGCGACGGTCCAGCCGTCGGTGGTGGGTGGGCGGCTGGGGCGGGTGAGCAGGGGGAGCAGGCAGGTGAGAGTGATGCCGGCGGTCAGGCCGAGGAGGAAGGGGAGCCAGAGGGTGGTCATCGTGCGCCTCTTTCAGGAAATCGACCGGAGTGGGTGAGCCGAGCAGGGCGGTTACGGTCGGTGAGACCCGCTGGTGAGTAGTCGGATTCAGGGCCGGGAAAGGTTGTCCGGGCGGGCGGTGACAGAGTGGGGGATGCGGCGGGTGCGGGCGGTCAGGTCGTGGGTGAGGTCGGCGTAGGCAAGTGAGATTTCCGCCAGGCGGGTCCAGGCGTGGTGGGAGTAGAGGCCGGTGGCGGGGTCGGCGAGGGCGGTGCGGGCATCGACTGAGAAGCGGGCGAGGCGGTCGATGACCATGCCGAGGGTTTCGGTGTGCAGGGTGGCAGCGGCGAACGGGCGGGGGAGTTCGCGGGCGGTCCAGAGGTCGATGTCGTGGATCAATCGGTCTCGGGTGCAGTCGATTTCAGGGAGATCCGTCCGGGTGGAGGAGTGGAGGGCTTCGTGAAGGCTGGCCAGTTCGTAGGCCGCCTGCAGGAGCGGGTGCGGTTGGATGATGGTTCCGGCGCAGGCATGCAGGAGCAGATCTTTGGACGGCAGGTGGGTGGTCATTGGTTGCTCCCCTCGGCTTTTCGTGATCGTGAGTTCAGTAGACACCTGCGGCAATAGAATTGGTATGTCCAGCGCCTTCTGAACGAAGAATGGTTGGCGTTCCAGCTGGGCGCATTCCAGAACGGAGCATCCCAGATAGCGAGGCTAACGAAATGGCCGGATCATCGCTTCCACGAAGGGCTCTCGGTCGCAGGCTGCGCGGCTATCGAGTAGGGGCTGAAAAGAGCCAACTGGCTGCGGGTTTGCATATCGAGATGTCGCCACAGAGCATCGGTCGAATGGAGGATGGGCAGAAGGTAAAGATCTGCACTTCGCAAATTCGGGATCTCCTCGACCTATACCGTGTTCCGAATCCTAGTGATGAGCGGAACGAGATATTCATGCTGTGGCAGGAGGTGAGGGATCAAGCGCTCGCTGCGAAACTTGCTGGTACAACGAAAGGTTGGTGGCAGGCTTATACCGACCAGTATGAGCCGCATTTCGACCACTATCTGGGGCTGGAAGCTGTTGCGACACACCTGACGACGCATCAGGTGCTGCTGCTTCCGGGGCTGTTGCAGACCGCCGGTTATCGGCGCGCGCTCAGCTTGATCGGAGACCCGGCGGTGTCGTCGGCCGCGCTCGAACGACGCCTGGAACTTGCGGCGCATCGGAAGGTCAGGCTGTCGGAATCGAGTTTTCGCGTGGACGTACTGCTCGCTGAGGCGGTACTCCACCAGACACCCGGTGGGCGGCCGGTCATGGTCGAGCAGTTGCGATATCTCCTCGAACTGACCGGGTCCCGCGCGAACCTGTCGATCCGGGTTGTGCCTTCGGATGCGGGGAGTCACCTCGGATTGCTGACGCAGTCGTTCACTCTGCTCGAATTCCCGCCCCTGGCAAGTCAACTTGCCGAGCCGCCGATTGTGTACGTCGAAGGCTACGACGGCAGCCTGTACCTGGAGCGAATGGACATGATCGACCGCCATCGGCGGGCGATCACCGATATCCAGCGAGTAGCGTTGACCGAGGATGACACCAAGCAGTTGGTGCATCAGATCGTGAAGGAGTACGGGGAGTGACCACGAACCTGTCCAGTGCTCGATGGTTCAAGAGCACCTACAGCCAGCCGACCGCGGACTGTGTCGAGATCGCCCATCTGTCGGCCGACTCGGTCGGAGTGCGCGACTCGAAGGACCCGCATGGCCCCGCACTGGTGTTCTCCGGTGACCAGTGGGATCGCTTCCTTGCCAGCAGGATCTGGCGAGGCTGAACCACTTTCGGATAGCGGGGCTCGGGCGTATCCGTGGGTGCGGATACACCCGGCCCCCTCTCAGTCCAGAAGTTCCGACTTCTTGCCGCTCCACGTCACCACGAGCTCGTCACGCGCGCGGCTGGCGGCGACGTAGAGAAGGGAGCGTTCCCGCAGGAGTGCTTCGGCCTGTTCCTCTTCGGGGACCGACTTGGTCACCGAGCGGGACGGGACGTGGGATTCGTCGATTCCGGCGAGGATCACTCGGGAGAATTCCATGCCTTTGGAGCGGTGCATGGTGAGGACCTGGACGTGGCCGGAGGTGGCGGGGTTGTCGTCGAGGGCCCGGGCTTCGATGCCGCGTTCGCCGAGGGCGCGGACGAATTGGGTGCGTTCGTTCTGGCCGCGGGTAAGGATGGCGATGGTGGAGGGGTCCACCTCGGCGTCCAGCCATTCCCGGACCTTGTCGGCGACGGTCTGGAGTTCGGCGAAGACCGAATCGGCTTGCAGCAGTTCGGGGATGGGGCCGTTGCGGGCCGAGCGGTAGCCCTTGGTGGATTCCTGATCGCCCTGGATGTCCTGGTATTGGCCGCCTTGGAGGATCTTGACGGCGAAGTCGAGGTTCTCGGCGGTGGTGCGGTAGTTGAGGGTGAGGCGTTTGGCGCGGCCGACGATCTGGATTCCCATCCGCTTGAGCACCACCGGCTGGCCGTAGATGCGCTGGTGTGAGTCCTCGGCGATGAACAGGTCGTTGGGGCCGTCGGCGACCAGGGCGCGCAGTAGTGCCCAGTGGGTGGCGTGCAGGTCCTGGGCTTCGTCGACGAGGACGTGGTCGGCGACGAAGTGGCCGTCCACGGCGCGTTCCTTCAGGTATTCGGCGGCGAGCGCGAGCACCTCGGGGAAGCTGAGGGTGCCGTCGGTGCGGCTCTGTTTGCGGAAGCCCTCCACCAGTTTCCACACCGCGATGCGCTGCGGGCGGCTGAGGCGGACACCGCGCCCGGCGCGCGCCACCTTCGCGTACTGCTCGAGGGTGGTGACCCGGTTGGCGAGGACGACGCTCACGTACTCGTTGTCGAGGAACGCCGGGGTGGCGAGGCGGGTGTCGAGGCCGCTGTTGACGGTTTCGACGACGTCGCGCCACAGCCGGTTGGTGTTGGTGCGGGCCGAGGTCGGTGCGACGGGGGTGCCGAACAGGGCGGTGGAGGCAGGGCGGAGGTCGCCGGCGCGGTTGAGGATGTCGCTGGCCAGTTTGTCGATGCCGTCGACGTAGACGCCGGTGTCGCCGGGCTTCTGGGCGAGGTGGATGCCGGGTTCTAGGACCTTCAGCGCGGACCGCAACTCCATGGCGAGGGTTTTGTTGAAGGTGGTCAGGATGATTCGGGCATCCGGGTTGCGCTTCCACAGGTTGCGGGCGCGGTGGATGGCGACAACGGTTTTGCCGGTGCCCGCGCCGCCGGAGATGCGCGCGGGGCCGTTGAAGTTCTTCTCCGCGTAGTCACGCTGTTCGGGGTGCAGGAAGGTGCGCCAGGCCGCGAAGTCGCCGCCCTCGATGACGCGGCGCAGTTCGTCGGTGTTGTCGCCGACGTAGGTGAACTGCATCTTCGACACCGGGTGGTCGAGGGCCGCGATGATCTGCGAGTCCTCGTCGAGGGTGTCGTCGACGGGGTTCTCGGTCAGCGCGAGCTTCTCGCGGATGTCGTCGATGCTGCCGCCGAGCGCCAGTTCGAACAGGGCCAGACCCTGCCAGCTGCCGGTGGCCTCCGCTTCGGCGGCGAGCTCGTTGATGGCGTCCTCGTCCATCGCGGCGAGCGCGCGGTCGGCGAGTTCCGGGTCCAGGCCGAGGCGTTCGGTCAGGTCCGCGACGGTGAACCCGAGCCGGGTGAGGAACGACTTCTCCTGTGCGGAAACGGCTTTGCCGAGCGCCCCATCCAGGTCCCGGACCACGGTGCGCTTTTTGCGGTCGGCTTCGCCGTTGAGTTCCCCGATGATGCCTTCGAGGGTGCCGGTGATCGGGTTGACGCGCAGGGTCGAGCGTTCGGCGAGGGCATTGGCTTCATCGTGGTTCCAGGTGCCCATGTAGATGTAGGTGGTGTCGCCGCCCTGCGGGTCGACCCGGAACAGGACGGCCCGATACTGGAGGTCGACGCGCCCGGTGCGGACGCGGGAGTCGGCCGCGCCCTTCATCGGTTCGATGTGCAGCCCGGAGGCGGTGTCGTCGGCTTGCAGCTTCTCCAGGAAGTCGTAGACCTTCCGTTTGACCGACCCGTCGAGTTTGCCCATGGCCTTGGTATTGGTGGCCATCACGATATTCGGCATCACATCACCCCGTTCGTCTTCAGGACCGCCACGATCTGTTCGGGACTGGGCGGGCACATGGTCCAGCCCTGTTCGGACATGTGGGCGGCGGTTTCATCGTTGTCGAAGAGCAGAACCGCGACTTGGCCGTTCGGCCAGCCGAAGTCGACTACTTCGCCGTTGTCGGCTTCCATGCCCAGTACCGGCGGCGGCGCACCGACCGCGGCGAGCGCATGGATGAACTCTCGTTCCGTGTCGGTCACCGCGTCGTCGAGCACTCGCTGCCACGCGGGAGCCAGGCGCACGCCGCTGGTGATCGCCGTGCGGTCCGGTGTGGAGGTGTCGGCTGCCAGCAGGGTGCGGGTGGTGACGATATTGCTGTCGCTGAGCCCGAACCAGTTCGACAGCCGCACCCATTCTTTCCAGCCCTGCCCGCCGTGCGCTTCGAGTTTGCGGTCGCGGTCGTCGACGGCGAGGACGGCGTTGATCTCGGTGATCCCGCCGTCTTTGCGCATGGTCGCGGTCACGGTGAGCGGGCCATCGGAGTAGGACCAGCATGCGTGCGGGCCCGTCGGGATCGAGGTCTTCTGGCCGTCGAGGATGTCGAGTGCCCAGGAGGCGATGGCGGCGCCGTCGCCCTTGAACTGCTTGTTGCCCACGAACATCAGAGGCAGCCAGCGGCCGGCCTCACGCCACGCCTCGGCGTCGGGGTCGCTCATGAACTCGAGCAGCTGTGTGACCGGGTCGGATTCGGTGAGATAGCGCAGGACGGCCGGTTTGAGCTTGCCCATCTGCATGGTCACGTTCGCGGTCTTGGCTTGATACCACGGCGGTTTCACCGGTTGCTTGGTCTTGAACCGTTGCAGGTCCTCATAACCGAAGGACCACACGATCACGTGCCCGGATCGAAGCGTTGCGCGTTTGCGGGCGTCGTCGGCGACCCGGTTGGTATCGGGGGTGGCGTGGAACTTGCGGCCGTCGGCGAAGATCGCGATATCGGGGATGTTCGCGTCGAGGGTGCTCAGCTCGAAGTCCGGGACGACATTGCCGTGCTGCACCTGCGGGATCAGGTTCCAGGTGCGAATCTTGCTGCCGGGCATGGTGATCGTCGCCGACGGCGCGTATGTGCCGGGCTTCTCCTTGATCGCCGCGCCCAGTGTCCGCAACCGCTCGAGGAATTCGACGTAGAACTCCCGTTCCAGCGGTGATTCCTGACTGCCGACCTTCTTGCCCGGTTCCTCCTTGGTCATGGACTGCTGCCAAGTCTCCCAGTCGGGTTCGGCATCGCCCTTGACACCCAGCAGCGAGTCGAGCACATGCAGGGCGGCGGTACGCGACACCTTGTCGAGCTGATGCGGCGGCGCGAACGGCAGCAGGCACTTGTGGCACGCCCGTCGATCCTGTTGCGCGCATTCGCATTCGCGGCACAACTCGCGCGCCGCGACGAGCACCGACCACACTTTGGCGGCATCGGCGAATTCGGCGAGATAGCCGGTGCCGCCGGGCACGGTGTCGTGGATGAGCAGCGCGTGCTGATTCGGCGCATGCAGGGCGTCGGTGATGGTGACGACGTCGAGGTGCTCGGGCGAGCCGCCGATGATCTGACGCAGGCCGAGCAGGATCGCCGCGCTCAGGCTCGGGTAGGCGAAGGTGTCGAATTCGAGCCAGTTCGGCAGGTGCAACAGGACCGCCTGGGTGCGCAGGGTGCGGGCGATCGCGATCTCGCGCACATGCTGTTCGTCGGTGGCGGTTCGGAATTTGCACCAGGCGCGATGCTCGTGTGCGAGGTTCTGTCCGGCGACCTTGTCGAGGCGACCGCAACCCGAGCACACCCGGAACAGTCCGGCGGTGGTCTCCTCCCCGGCGATGGTCCGTTTGCCGCCTTGGGAGGTGCGCCGCCCCATATTGAGCCAGCGAATGTCCATGCTGCGCAGGTATTCCGCGCCGAAGTCGCGGTCGGCGACGAACCAGCGGGACACGATGTTGTCCGGGTCGATGTCGGCGGCGGTGAGGACGGTGTAGGTTTCGAGGCGGCGTTCGTCGCGGGAGTCACCGATGGCGGCCTCATCGCGTTTGACCTCGGCGGACACCTTCGACATCTCCACCACCTGCAATCGCTGACTGATATCGGCGATCGCGCCGGTGTGGCAGCGCGGGCACTGGGTGGGTGGCGCCGTCTCCTCGCCGGCGTGCGCGATGGCGGCCCACCCGCACTGCGGGCACATCCGCCAGGTGTGAATGCTGGACTCACCCGGTCCCAGGTCGATGGCGTCGATCTCGACGGCCAGGCCCTGCGCGTAGAACGTTGAGCCGGGCGCCAATTCGGTGAGCGCCACCCGGGAGCCGCGCTGGTAGGTGGCGGTGTCCCCGTCGTACTGGTTGGTATCCGGGTCGATCCAGGTGATGCCGACGTCGAGGGTTACCGAATCATCCAGGAGGGTGTAGTTCGGAAGGACGCCGTAGCGTTCGAGGACACCCACCCAATGCTCGGTGGTGAGGTCCTTGATGTGGGTTTGCAGCAGGCGCAGGGTGCCGCGCGCGGTGCGCAGGTCGCGGCGGTCGTCGTCGGTGGCGGCGGGGGAGTTGGCGCGTTTCTCCAGTTCCGGGACGACGGCGTCGACGGCCTTGCGGCGCGCGGTCATTTCGGTGACGTCCCGATTCCAGCGGTGCACGGCCTCCCTCAGATGCGCGACCAGCACGCTGGGGACGTCCACGTCGGACGGTGTCGCCCACGTGCGCAACGCTTCCCGCGCGGCCGGGGTGAGCAGCTCGCCGAACTGTCCGAGGAATTCGTCGACGAGTTTCTCGGCCTGCTGGTCGGCGAGGTCTAGAAGCGCTGCCATCCAACTGTTCTCGTCGAAACTGCCGAGCACGGCCCGTGCGTCGCCGGGATCCTGTGCGCCGGGTTCCCGCGCGATCCGGTCGACCAGGTGCGCCACATACTGTCGTTGCAGGATTTCCTCGGCGGTGAGGAAGGCGGCGGGCGGGCGGACATCACCCTGGATGACCGAGGTCGGGTCGTGCAGTTTCGGCAAGTGTTCCCCGCGGCCCCGCACGAACGCCAGCACCAGCGAGTTGCCGGTGAGACGGCCCGCGCGACCGACCCGCTGCAGATACGACGAGACGTTGCGTGGCATGGAGCCGAGCATCACCGTCGACAGATCGCCGATGTCGATACCCATTTCGAGGGTGGGCGTCGCGACCAGCACATTGGGTGCGGCCGGGTCGGGGACCGTGCTCTTGAACTTGGACTCGTAGTCGAGGCGGGTCGCGGTGGGCAGCAGCGAGGTGTGTTCGCGCGCCACCACCCGCTTCATCTCCGAGGAGTCGTAGAGCTTGCGGTAGAAGTTCTGTTTGCGCGGCCCGCGCCGTAGGGTGCCGGGGCAGCGGACGAGCAGGCAGGGCGCGCCGTCGAGTTGGTCGATGACGGCGATCGTGCCCGGATTCTGGGTCTGGCACACATCGCACACCAGCAGGTGCTGGGAGCCGATGAGGCCGTCGTATTCGGGGACGCCGACCAGAATCGCGGATGCACTGAGTAGGTAGGCGGTGAGGTCCTTCTCGGTGGACACCGTGCTCAAGATGCGCTGTTCGGCGAGCGTCGAGAACAGGGTGCGGGCCAGGAAACCGCCCTCGAAGGGGGACACGTCCAGGCATTGCGACGCCCACCGGGCATACCAGGACGAGGGGGCGGTGATGGCGTCGAAACCCTCCGGGACCGTGCGGGCGCCGATCGCCGGGAATGCCGGGGCGGGACGGCCTTTGGGGAAGGCGGGCATGCCCTGCCCCTTGGGTCGACCACCCCAGATCCACCGGCGGTTGGCGTCGCGGGCCACGAACCGGTCGAGCCATTCGTGGCGGATCGCGCCTTGGGTCCGCATCCGCTCGACCGTGCCGCGTACCCACCGGGTGATCGCTTCCGGGGCGGGGCCGGCCGCGGATTCTCCGATGCTGGTTTGATGCTGGGTGGCGGCCACGGCCGCGCGGCCCAGCTTGATCACCCGGTCGGCGTCGCCGAGGTCGACTTCGGCGACCACGCTGCCGGTCAGTTCCAGCGTGCGGCCGAGGCGCGATTGCAGGCCGAATTCGAGGTCGATGTCGAATTGCAGGCGGCGCTTGACATTCCGCAGCGCCTTGCGGCGGTCCTCCTTGGACGAATCGGACTGCCAGAACGCCGTGAACGCCTCATGCTCGACGATGTCAGGGGCCAGCAGGTGGTAGCGGCGCATCGGGTCCTGACCGGCCCGGTCGACGACCCGTTCGCACAGGTCGGCCAGCGTCATCATCTCGCCATCGGAGGCACTGTCGGACAGCGCGTTCCGCAGTGTCGAGCGCAGGCTCAGCGTGTGTGATCGCGACTGCACGAAGCCCGCGCGATGCGCCGCGTCCTGCACGCTGTCGGTGAACATCAGCGCCTTCTTCTCGTCAGCGTCGAGTTCGGCGTCTCCGAAGAGATTCGACAGCGCCACCGACAGCTGGGTGGCGACCGCGCTACCGAGGAACCGGATGCCGTCGGCGCTGCCGCAGGCCGGGCACTGATCCTTCTGCGAGTTGGCGTCGGCCTCAGGTCCGGTCAGCACCAGTACCGGCAGCACGTGACCTTCGAGGACCTCGACGCTCTCGGGATCCGGTGTCTCATCGCTGATTTCGCGGTCCTCGACACGCAGCCAGCGCAGGCCCTCCACCTCCTTGCCGAGGTGTGCTTCGACCGGCGCGAAGATCAGCGCCCGGAACCGGTTGCCGCCGGTGGCGTGATAGGCGCGCACCGATTCCTCGGTCGGGTCGAGGGTGTTGCCGGTCGGGGCCAGCCGTACACCCCACCCGGAGCGGCCGCAGTGGCGGCAGAAGACGGCGGTCTGGAATTCCTTGCTGCGATTGTCGACCGGACCGTCATCGCTCCAGTGGTATTCGGTGGTCGCCGACAGCGCGCGGTCGATGCGGGACAGCTCCCGAATCCACAGGTGCACATCGACGTTCAGCGCACTCCGGCCGATCTCGGCGCGCAGGTGGGACAGGGCGGCGACAATGTAGGCGAGATACCGCTGCCGGGCGGCGCGCGCACCGGGGGTATCGGGTTTCTGGGCGGGCAGCATCTCGTCGGCCAGCTCGGTGAGAGCGCGTGCATCGACCGCCTTTTCGAGCAGCGCGATGACGGTGGGGTGACCCTTCAACAGGTCCAGTAGCTCGATATCGTCGAGCATCCGCAGATCGGCGGCCACCCGCCGCAGATCCTTGCTGCTGTCGTCGGCGCGTTTGAACATGGTGGCCAACACGCCCGCCGCCAGCGTCGCGTTCGACGGCGCGATCTGCGCGAACCCGTCGAGCCACTTCACGATCTCCTCGAAGGCGGTCGGCCGGTTCTGCCGCCACTGCCCGTCGAGGGCAGGGCTGCGGTCGTTCAGCCACTGCTCGGCGGTCAGCCGCGTCTCCCCGATCGCGGCTTTCTCCTCGAACACCTCACCGAACACGGTGTGCGCGAATTCCAGCATCTCGGTGGGCTTGTCCTTGGACCCGAGCGTGGCCGATGTCGCCACCGGGGTGATCTTCCCCAGCGGCCGTTCCCGATCCTGTTCCGTCGCAGCCGAGTCGGCAGTCCAGTACGACTTGACCGCCAACCCCAACCGCCGCAGCAGCATCGCCACATCGGTGCCCTGCGCACCGTCATAGGTATGAAACTCGTCGAGCACCACGTATTGCAGCGACTCCGCCGACTGCCGCCACATCGCCGCCCGATCCGGCCGCAGTAGCAGATGATCGAGCATCTTGTAGTTGGTGAGCAGAATGTCCGGCGGCGAATCGTGCATCAACCCGCGGTCGGTGATCAGCCCCGCCGCCGACACCATCGTCCGCCCACCTGAGGACTGCTCACCGGTGTACAACCCCGCCGTGACCCCCGCGAGCCGCGGATCCTTCGCGATGATCTTGGCCAGTCGCAGTTCCTGATCATTGGCCAGCGCGTTCATCGGATAGATGATCAGCGCCTTCATCCCCGCCACACCCGACTTCTTCGCGCGCAGCACATGATCCAGAATCGGATACAGGAACGACTCCGTCTTACCCGACCCGGTACCCGTCGTCACCAGCGTCGGCAACGGCCTGTCCTGAAACTTCGTGGACAACCGCTCGAACGCTTCCGCCTGATGCTGATACGGCACGAACCCGTCCGGCAGCCAATCCAGTCGCATCCCCCAATTCCCCCGCGCCGGCGCGAACGGCAACCGCAACCGCACATACGGCCCCTTGAACATCCCCGACACCGGATCCCCGATGAAATCCGACAACGCACCCTGCGCATCCGGATCCGTCAGCGCGAACGTAGTCGCCAGATAATCGGTCAACCCCTCCCGCAGGCGATCGGCCTGCAAGGTGGGAAGCAACGCCCCCATGATCTACGTCATCCCTTCTATTGCGCGGTGAAGTGTTGCGCGGCAGTGAAATCGGAGTCATCGATACCGATCAGGGCATCGACGAAAGCTTGGGCCTGGGCGAGCGGGGCGACAGCGGTCAGAGTGGTGTCGGTGAGCTCGGGCGCCACGATCTGGGAACCGTGGCCGTTCATCAGGCGGCGGCCAGTCGCGATGACCTCCGAGGCGATGCGTGACTGCCAGGTGGTGAGCGGCTCGGCGAATACGAGCGTGACCGTCACCAGCCCGGTGGTAGGAGACTCGGTGACAGTGATCCGGCTGCCCGACGCTGTCACCGCAGTCTGCACCTCGTCCCGCGAGCCATCAAGATCGATCGTATTGCTCTGGAGCTCAGTGGAATTCGATGTGGGCATCGAATCTGCTGGATCAACATCTCCGGATGTTGCGGGCCGGGCCGGTGGTTCGATTCCCCGGGCGAGCACGGTCATCGGGGGCCCGTTCAACACCTGTGGCGGCAGCTCGAATGCCTTCTTCGCCCGCAACGACACGGTGGCCGACACCGGCGACGCCATGACCACCGCGGGCGCGACCACCTCCAGCCCACGCGCCAGCAGGTGATCCACGGCGGGCAGGAACTTCTCGCTCATCGCCGGCGTCAACTGCCCGATCCGAACCCCATCGAGCCGAACCTCCGCCACCCGCTTCACCGTCCGCGCGGTTCGTTCCTCCCAGGGAACCAATGTGACCAGCACCAGCGCCGTCCCGCTCTCCGTCCGGTACCGGTCGAGCCACTCGAAATGCTCACCCGTCTTCCCAACCTGCACCGAACCCCCTTCCGGCAGCATCGTGTACAGCCCGGCGGGCGGATCATTGACCGGCGCCATGGTGTCCGGACTCGCCAAATACAGATGAATCTGAGCCCGCACCACCTTCCGCTCCCTGCCCCGCTCATCCCACTCGGGATGCTCCGAAGCCCAAATCCGCGCCCCCACAGTCGGAATGAACCCGCCCGCCATCAACTCCAGCAGCCGCCCCTGATACCGAACCGCATCCTCCCGCGGCAGATATCCGATCGTCTTGGCCTGGAACCGGACCGACACCGCATTCGGATCATGCGAATTCTGCGGCTCCGGGATCAGCTCGACCGTGCGCGACACCTCCGCACCCCGAGGATCGAACTCACCCCCGAGCATCCACAGCACATTCGGGATATAGGCGAAGCTCCCAACCACTTCCTGGCCCGCCCAACCGCCGACACCGAGTGTCCACAGCGGGTACATGGTGTAACCGCCAGCGGCTTCAGTTCGTTGCTGCCTCACCGCTGCTCGCCATCCATGAGCTGGGAGAAGTGCTTGTGGGCGAGTTCCATATCGCGCTCGCGGTCGACACTGACGAACGGCTCCTGATAGGTGATGCCGTCGACGGTGAGGTCGGTGGGCTTCAGACTGCCGTTCTTGCGGTACTCCGATGCCAGCTTCGTTGGGAGCTGGCGTCCGTTCGCGTCGTAGAGGGCTTCTCGCTCGTATCGCTGCAAGACCGGGAACTGGGTACGGTAGATGGTGAGCAGTTCCTCGGCGGTGATGCCGAGCATGACCGCGACGATGGCATCGATCTCTATCAGTGCCTGGCGGCGGTCGGCGGCGCGCCGGAGAGGAGTAGACCAGCTCCAGTCTTTTCCTACCGTTCCCAGTGGCACACGATTAGCGAAATCGATGCCGATATGCGGAGCCCATCCATCATTTTGCCATGAATGGTTATATAGTGCCGCCCAGAATGGGGAATAGGGCTGGACAATGCAATTTAGTCGAAGGGTGCGGAGGAATAATGAAGACTCTAGTGCATGTCCTCTGATATGTGGTAGTTTGTCAATCGAACTGGTCTTTATGTGGCCAATTCCCATTACTTTGACCATGAAATCTGACACGATTGATGTAGAAAATGCGGTCATTGCTGTCAGGTCTGCGGGATTTGAAACCGAGAGCGACAGTATCCCGCCAACATGGGTTGGACCAGCGGGGATCAGGGCGGAATGCAGGGTTCGAACTGTCGCGGAATCACACATTTCCCGCCATGCGAGACGAAAGTATCTTGAGCTTGGATCATCATTCCATTTAGGGTACTTCGCTATGTAGTCCTCGTAGGGCAAGGCGAGCTGATAGTTGGTCCGCGGAACAAAAGAATTGGGTATTGAGTCAAAATCGATTGGCGAGTAGTCTTTGTTACTTCGCATTGATTCATTCGGCTGCTGATTGATCGGAGTGCCAACTGTCAGATGTGGACCCTGGAGAATCACTTCCTCCCAGTTTGGCGGAATCGCGGACCGTGACTCAAAGTATCCACGCTTTCTGTCCTGATCTTCTTCCCAGCCGCGGGTCCAAGAGTACTTGGTACTCCCCAATCGGGGAGCCTTCGCCACCTTGTCGAGCACTTCGGCGCTTTCGCGATTGACTGGGTAAAGCATTCTGGTTTCGGCGGCAGGGGCTCCGGGTTCTTCTACAAGTAGTGCCCAAGTCTCGAGTTGGGAAGCCGTCACGCGGATGATCCTGCTCGCGTGTGGCCGCAGATCCCATTGTCCTTGGTCATCCTTTACGCCGGGTGCTGGTCCGGACCCGTCGTGGACTAACGAGCGCACTACGGTGTCTGGATGATATAAGGATGCGGCTTGCAAGAAGCTGGTATTCGCTACGGTGCCGTAAATATGGACGCCATATTCTTTCGCGTTATGGATTTCGAACAGGCGCTTTTCGTTTCTGAATTGCCAATGTCGTCGGATTCGGGAATATGTCTCGCGGCGAAGTTGTGTTGCTCGAAGTTCGGTGAAATGGCTTTCGGGATGTATGAGTCCTACTATTCCTTGGGGGGCGGCGGCTTTCCATGTGTGGTCCATGAAGCAGCGATATAGATCTGGATGGAGTCCGCCAAGTGTGGGGCGGTTGACACTAGACCCAAGGTACTCCTTTGCTCCGGCTTGCTCTGCGCGTTCGTTCAAAAGCGAGGTAAGTGCCCTTGATTGGGAGAGTAATGCCGTGCGATTCTTCTGTTTGACGAGTTCGGATGGCTTATCGGCAAGCTGCCACCACGGGTCAAACTCGGCGAGCATTGATGCTTCGTCCCAGTCCGGCCGCACCCACGGTGGATTACCCACCTGGAGGTCGAACCCGCGCCGCGCGAATACCGGTGCGAAGTCCAGCTCCCAGTGGCAGAATCCTGCCCTCTCGGCAATTCCCTGTGTGACTGCGAGCCAAGGGAATTGGTGCCAGGCTTGCCCGACTGGCGTTACTTGGGCCAACAGCAGGTCGTACTCCTCGGCGTGGTCGAGTTCCTCCCAGCTGGTATCCCGTCCGAGACTGAGTTGCCCGCGACGTTCGGCGGCCGTTTCCTTGGGCGCGGTGCCGAGGACCGCTTCGAGTCCGCCCACCCAGGTGTCCCAGTCCGGTGGCTCCTTGTCCGTGGTCAGTGGCCACGACCAGAGTGCACACCAAGCATCCATCACGCGCCGGAGTCTTTGGTACGCCCCGTTCGGATTTGAAAGGACGGTCTCGATCTGTTCGCGGGTGACGGCCGGTATGCGTTCGACCGGTTCGGACTCCCACAGGTGGATGTCGCGGCGGATCTCCGATTCGGCGATGGTGAGGCGGTGCAGGGTGAAGTCCCACAGGGTTTCCACGCGCTGAGCAAGGGCGGCGAGGCGTTTGATGATGGCCTTGCTGGGGGATTTGCGGATCTCGTTGCGCCACAGGCGCAGTTCTTCACGCTTGTCCGGTGCGTAGGTCTTGGCTTCGGCGGTGTCGATGACCGCGCCCCAGCCTTCGGCGGGGAGCAGGAAGTGGTGGATGCCGATGCCGACGTCCTCGCCCAGCAGGACATCCTTCGGAACGGTTTTCAGCCACACCTTTTTCGCCAGCTCGTTCGGGGTGTGCACCGCTCGGCGGGCTCCGATGAGCGAGTTGCCGCGCCGCAGGTGCAGGCCGAACCACGGTGCTTGCAGCCCCGCGACCATGGTGTCGAGCCACAATGAGATTTCGGCGAGTTCCACTGCGGTGGCGTTGAGGTCGACGCCGTACACCTGGTGAAGGGCGATGTGGGCCTTCACCTTTTGTAGTTCCATCGTGTATTTGTCGGCGTCGATGGCCTTGCCGAGATCCTCTTGCTTGCGCTTGAGGTATTCGGTCGCCAGCTGCCGAACCGCTTCGATGGCGAAGGCGCCTGAGCCGAGGGCGGGCTCGCAGATGGTGAGTTGGAGGATTTCCTCGGGGGTGGTGCGGGTGTGGTTCTGGTCGAGGAGTTCTTCGAGGGCTTGGGAGACGACGAATTTCGTCAGGACCTCGGGGGTGTAGTAGGAGGCGGATTGCTGGCGTTCTCGGCCGGCGAGGCGGAAGACGAAGGTGCCCTTGCGGTGGATGACCGGGCGGGATTCGTGGGTGTCGGGGTCTTCGGCGCGGACGAAGTCGGATTTGGAGAGGTGGTCGGCGCGGTTGGTGGGGACTACCCAGGAGCCTTTTTCGGGGTCGCCGTTCTTGGCTACCTCGTAGAGGTCTTCACCGGCAAAGAAGCCGGTGTACGACATCAGGCCCTCGTAGACCGCGCCCAGCTGGTTGATGCCAAGTTCGGCGTAGCTGATGAAACCGCGGTCGGCTCCCTTGCGGCCCTTGCTCTCCTTGGTGAGCAGCAGGTGCTCGAGGACGCGCTGGACGGCCTCGTTCGAAAGGCCGACGGTATCGATGAGCTCGGTCGCCTTGGGGGAGAACAGGTCTGCGCGCAGTGGGTTGAACTCGAGGCCGGGGGCCGGATCGTCGAGGTGGTGTGCGCGGACTGTGGGGGTGTGGCCGTTCTCGACCAGGTCGAAGAGTTTCTTCAGCGACTCGTAGAGGTGGGTGCCGGTGCGGGCGTGCGGGGAGACGAGTTCGGTGAGGGTGAGTTCGCGGAGGCGGTCGAGGCCGTAGCCCTCGTCGTATTCGGCTGCGCCGGTGGGGAGGACCCGCATTTCGGGGGAGGCTTCCGCGTACAGCAGAAACAGGATGCGGTACAGGAAGCGCAGGGAATGCTTGGCCAGGTCCTGGCCGTCGATGCCGTCCATGGTCAGGTCTCGGGCGCGGCGGCGCTCCACCACGTTGTTGGCGATGATCTCGATGGAGAGGCGGATGCCTTCGCGCAGGTCTTTCGAGACGCCGACGGTGTGCTTGACCGAATCCTCGAGGATACCGGTCCACCAGATATTGCCGTCGGCGTCCTCCGTCAGCGCCTGACGGCCGAAGATCGCTGCGGCCCGGTCGATTTCACCGCCGCGCGCCTCATGCCTGCGCTCGGTCACCACCAGCAGATCCACGGCCAGGTAGCGGCCCTCGGCCCAGCGCTCGGCCTCCGCGAGCAGCATCCACTGACCGGCCTGCACCACTACGAATGCGGGCGGGGCATCGGATCGGAAGGCTGCCGACACCGTCTTGGACGCCGACTCGATCGGCTTGCCGTCCTCGGTGGCGGGCGTGATCAGCTGCCCGGTATCCGGATCGAGGAGGTCCTCGATCGAGGGGACCGGATTCGCCTGCAGGAATAGCACATTCGAGACAGCGGGGAGCCCGGCGTCCGGGATCAACAGCTCCGAACCGGCGCGTTCGGCGGTGAACGGAATCAGCTCACCTTGATAGCCGAACGCCTTGCGTGCCTCGGCATGCGCCTTCGGCGCGTCCTGCGGGTTCTCGGCGAGTCCGGCCAGCGCGGTCTGCAAGTCCCGGGTGGCGGCGAGCAGGGAGGCGCGGACGGTGTCCCGGCCCTCCTTGGCCTCGGCGTCCCAGAACTTGCGCAGCTCCATGACCTTGCCATGGAAGGACTCCTTCACCGAGTCGGTGGTGAAGTAGTGCTCGCTGATCCAGTCCTCGCCGATGACGATGGAATCGAAAGAGGCCATGGTCACTGATCCTTATCGGGGACGATCACCAGCAGCGGGCGCACCAGCTGCTGAGTGGGGGCGAGGGATTCGGCGAGGCGCTGCTCCTCGGCGATGCGCTCGGACAGCTTGTCCACCTTCTTCTTCTGGCCGCCGAACAACTCCAGCTGCTGTGCCTCCGAGTACCAGCGATCGGCTCGCAGCCGCCACCGCTCGAGCCGCTGCTCGGCGAGCTCCTGCTGCTTGTCGAGGGTCACCTTCATCGCCTCGGTGGCGTGGTCGACAGCCACCGGAATCAGCGGCCGGTACCGCTGCGGGTCGGTGATCGCGCCGGGATTGGCCGTGCCGGGCCGCAATCCGGTGTCGGTGGTGAGGAAGGTCAGGTCCTCGCGGGTTTCGACCAGACAGAAGGCCGGGTTGCCCGGATTCGGGAATTCCGCGGTCGAGAACACCCGGGACACCAGCTGTCCGCGCCGATTCATGAGCGTGCCCATCAACAGCACCGTCGGTGTCTCGACCGCACCGCGGATCACGAAGATCTGGTTGCGGCCCAGCGCGCTGAGCGCGCGATCGCTCGCCCAATCCAGCACCGGATGCAGCGGACCGAGGAAATGCGCCTCCGGCCAGGTCGTTTCATTGACGCCCTTGCCCTTGCGCGCGGCAACCAGCTGTGCATTGCCGACCTGCGCGGTGGTGGCCAGCTTCAGCCGCTCCAGCACCCTGCCCTCCTGGAGGTAGTCCTGCGGCAGCTGGCTGAGCCGCTGCTTCAGGTCTCTGGGCGGAATCAGTTCGGCGATACCGTGATTGGCGTGCACGGTCCAGCCGATCCCGCCGCGGTCCGGATCGGCGTGCGGGACATCGTTGAACGCGGCGCGCAAGGCCTCGTCGAGGAAGCTGATGTCATCGGCGTAGAGGCTCTGGCGCGGCAGTTCGGGCAGTTCGGGCGGCGCGCCCTCGGTCAGGTCGAACGAGGCGAAGAAGGCGTCCACGTCGTCGCCCTCCGCCACCTGCTCGATGCTCCGCACTTGCTGCTCCAGCGTCGAGCGGCCCGCGAGCACTTCCCGGATCGCGGACTCCTCCTCGCCCACACTGTGTTTGCCCATCAGGGACGCGACGTCACCGAGCGTGGAATGCGCCTGCGTCTCGCGTTCCAGCAGCCGCGACAGCACGCGCAGATCACCGGAGAACTCCGGATCCGACGGCTCCAGGATCAGCGATGAGATCACCGGCGGATGCTGCTGCCCGTACCGGTCGATACGGCCGTTGCGCTGTTCGATCCGAATCAGCGACCACGGGATGTCGTAGTGGATCAGATGGTGGCAGTGCGCGTGCAGGTTCACGCCCTCGGAGGCCACATCTCCGGTGACGAGTACTCGGATCGGGGAGGTCTCCAGCTTGAAGTTGTCCACGATCGTCTGCTGATCCACGTCCGAGAGGCCACCGTGCAACATGACGACGTTCTCCGGTCGCAGGCCGAGTTCGCCCGGCAGTACGTCCACCAGCCACTTCAAGGTAGCGATGCGTTCGCCGAACACCACCGCGCGCGTCGGCGACTTCGCACCGATACCGATCTCGCGCAGCCGGTCGACCAGCGCGGCCTGCTTGCCCGCCGAGGTGTCGAAAGCCTTGTCGTTCAGCTCGGACAACACGTCGAGCGCCGCCAGCTCGGCCCGCTGCGGACCCTGCGGACCGCCCTGTTCACGGAGCTTGTTGCGCCGCTGGTTGATCGATTCGCGCAGGGCGGCGGGAGACGACAGGAACGCCTTCGCCAAAATCCAGGGGAACAGTGCCTTCGTCTCGCCGGAATACGGTGAACGGCCGGTCGCCGGATGCAACCAGGTGATCGAGAGCTCTCGTGCGACAGCGTCTTCGGCCGAGGAGGGGGTGACGAGGCGGTGCACCGGCTCGGCGCGCTCGGCCCAGTCACTGCCGACCTCCGCGGACACCTCCGGATGATGCCGATGTCTTCGGATCAGCAGCGCCGAGACGTCCTCCCTGGTGAAGGTTCCGTCGGCGGCGACCGCGGTCGGGTCCAGCAGGCGCAGCAGCTCGGCGAACGACTCCTCGCGGCCATTGTGCGGGGTGGCCGAAGCCAGGATGAGCGCCTCGGTATTCGGGGCCAGCACGCGTGCCAGCTCGTTGTTCTGCGTGCCCACATTGGTGAGGTTGTGCGATTCGTCGATCACCACCGCGTCCCAATGCTGGCGCGCCAGATGCGCTTTGTAGCGGGGACTCTTGAGCGTGTCGATCGAGATGATCGCTCGCTTGTAGAAGGTGAACGGATTCCGGGTTGCCGGAAGCTTCTGGCGCACCTTCTGAATGCCCGTCGAGTCGAGCCGGACGAACGGCAATGCGAAGCGGCACCACAGCTCGTGCTGCATCTGCTCGAGCACATGCCGCGGCGTGACGATGAGAATGCGCTCACCCCGCCCGCGCCGCACCAGCTCCGACAGGATCAAGCCGATCTCGAGCGTCTTGCCCAGACCGACCGCGTCGGCCAGCAGAATCCGCGGCCGATTATGCTGCGGGTCCAGGGCTTTCGCCACCGCCACCCGCTGATATCCCAGCGGGTCCGCGAGCATCCGTGTCGAGACCGTCAACGTCTGATCCCCGTAGGGAAACGGCGTCTTGCGCAGTAGCGACTCGAGCCACAGCCGAGCGGCCCGGTATCCGGACGAACCATCGGCGACCACCTCAGCCGCCGCCGGATCGAGCACCTCGATCTTGTCGAGGCTCGCATAAAAGGTTGCGGTGGTGTCGGCGACCAGTTCTGACAGCCCCCGCACCCGCAGCAGAGTCCCGTCCGAACCCCTCTCGACCGAGGTAACCAGCCATTCCTCATCGCGGACGACCACAATCGAGCCGGGCGCCACCCGGAGATCGTGTTCTTCGGTGACGTTCATGACATGTAGCTCCTGAGATCGACTGTAAGGCACCAACTTAGCGGCGAGTTTGCGTGGAAACAGGTTCACGGCGCTTCTGGCACGATCGGTCATGCCGCCGACAAGAAATGTCCTAAATGTCTGATATGCCCGATTGGGAAAAGGGTCGCCGGACCCCCGCCACGTCGGCGAGTCGCCCCCTGAGTGCACCTGTCGCCGGCAGGTTCACAGCGTGGTAGCTGAGTCGGTCGAGGCTAGTCGGGGCTCGGCATTCCCGCATCGGTCGGCCAATCGGTCATCAGATGAGCGGGTTTATCGCGCTTCATTCCAAGGGCGTGTCGTTACCATCGGCATGGCCTCGCCGGCCCTGATGTTCAACTGCCGGAAGTCGGTGCCGTGTACCCAGGCGTTCCACGCCCTGAGATACAGATGAAGCTGGTTGCGTGATTCATCAGCCGCGGATCGTGTTCCGCGAGGTTGGCTCCGGTCTCCAGGCCTTCGAGCCAGGCGAGCTGGTCGACATCCGGGCGCTCGGTACGGGTCAAGTAATGCCCGACAGCGGCGCGGGACGAGGATGCGAAAGGAATCCGGTGGTCGTCATGTCCTTATCCGATCTACCGCAGCGAGACCGTCGCGCCGCCGGAGAACATCGAGTCGTGCAGGACGATGTGGTCCAGGATCGAGTCGGTGGGCAGGTCGTAGACGACCTGGGCGGTGATGGAATTGCCGGGGTTGATCTCGGCGTAGAGGCTGGTGTCGGACTGGAGGTTGATCGCGGCCGCGGCGTCGTTGGAGAACTTGCGCTTCTGGGCGTCGTAGACGTCCTGGTTGGAGGGGGAGAAGCCGTAGGGGACCTTGCCGATGTTGCGTACGGTGAGGGAGATGATGGTGTAGCTGCCCTGCGCGGTTTTACGGAGGTAGGGGTTGTCGCCGACGGTCTTTATGCCGGTCTGGATCTCGGTGACGGTGAATTCGAATTTGCCGTCGCGGACCGGGGTATTGAGGCCGGGAGCGGGGGGCTTCTCGGTGGTGGGAGCCGGTGCGGCGGGCGCGTTGCCGGGCGCCCCGGCGGCGGCGACCGGAGCGCCGGGCGTCGAAGTCGCCGGGGACTCAGCGGATTTGGTGGACTTGCCGCCGAGCGCGCTGCCGACGCCGCACAGGACGACGATGCCGGCCAGGATCAGCAGGATGATCTTGAGGGTGTTCGACTTCTTGGGCGGGACCGGCTGCATGGGGTACTGCGGCTGGTACGGGCCCTGGGGATACGGCGGGGGAGTGGGCTGCTGGTAAGTCATTGGTGCTCCTGTGCTTTCGATGGAGGGCGGGACGCGTGGTCGTGCGCGCGTCCCGCCGCGGACGGTGAGGGTGTCGGCTAGTCGAGGGTCCAGGCGCAGCCGTCGACGTTGACGACATCGCCGGACCTCAGGCGTACGTACGACGCGCCGGAGTAGGACTGGATGTCGATCGCCTCGGAGTCCTTGGCCCCCTTGTAGGGAAGCCAGACGATGAAGCAGAAGCCGTAGTCCTGGTCGCGCGGACCGGACGTGGAGTAGAGGCCGGGCTCGACGTCCTGCCCGACGACCTGCATGCCCTGACGGAGCTGGGTGGCGGGGGCGGCATGGGCGGTGGCGGTCGTGGCGAACGAGATGCCGGTCGCGGCGAGGGCGGTGACGGTGATGCCGCCGAGGGTGGTGAAGAGACTGGTGCGCATGGTTTTTCGGTTCTTTCGTGAACGAGTGGAACGCGGTCAGAGCTTGTACTGCGGGCAGTACGCCTTGATGGCGGCGTCGAGGAAGAGGTAGGGGTACTTCAAGGTGTTGCGGGCCTTCTCGGCGAGGACGATCTGGTTGTGCGCGGAGTTGCCGTAGGCGTCGAGCCACTGGCACTGGGCGTGCGCCAGGCCGATGGCGCTGTCCTGGACCGAGCAGCTGTTGTCGTTCTCGCCCGAGGCGCGCAGGAAGCGCAGGTCGGCATTGCTGCGAGGGCCGCAGCCGGGGGCGGAGGAGCCGTTCGAGGAGCCGCCGGAGGAACCGGTGTTCGGAGCGGCCAGGGCGGCGGGGGCGGCTGCGGTGAGAGCGGCGGCGGTGATGCCCGCGGCGAGCAGGGACGAGACGGTACGCATGATTCCTTCTGGAAATGGGGTGGATAAGGACCGCGACGCCCGACGGGCGCGCGGGGTCGCCGCGGCGGGGGAAGCCGGCCGCGGGCGTCTCGGGTGGAGCTCAGCTGCGGCGCAGTCGCCGCATCAGGTGACGCAGCATGGCGCGCAGCAGGTTTCGGGATCGGGTGGTTGCGATGGTCGGCTGATAGCGCGTCGCGGTGGCGGCGGCGGTCGAGGCCAGCTCGGCCTGCCGGCGGGCGGCCTCGGCTCGTTTGATCGGCACGGTGCGAGCGGCGACCTCGGCCGGCGAGGGCACTACGCGCGAAGGTGGCATCGCGGAGGTGGCAGTGGTGCGGGGGTGGGTCGGTGACGCGGTACGGGTGCTCGGAATCTCGGCGGTCGGAAGCGGTTCCGGTGCCGTGGCCCTGAGCGGTGTCGGTGCAATGCGAGCGGCGACGTCAGCAGGTGTCGGGATCATGGCCGAGGCCGCGACGATGCTGCTCAGATCCCTTGGCGCCCGGATGAACTCGGCTGCCGGAAGGTAGTCCGTGGCCGGGTGGACCCGGTGGTGAAGCGCCCCGGAGCCGCTGGTGACGGCGAGGTAATTCTCGTGTTCCTCGAGCGTCCAGCTGGTGAGGTGCCAGCCGTCGCAAGTGGTGCATCGGTATGAGTTCTTCTCTCGCCGTGCGGGATTGGTGCGATCGAGTGCGTGCAGCGTGTGGTCGGCCTCGCGCTGGGTGGCGTAGCGGATCTTGCCGCCGCCCACGCAGCGTGGCAGTGCCGCGTGGACGCGCTGAGCATCGCGAATGCTGTCCGCCTGGGCGGATAGCGCACGACTGCGGGTGCGCATCGAACGGCGGTGCGCGCGGCTGCGGAGTTGGCGGTGCCGAGTCATGTGTTCCTCCCCTGACGGCTTGGCGATGCCCTGACGGCTCAGCGGTGTGTCCACTGGCCGAAGCGGATGTATCCATCGGGCTCTATGTCGGTGCGATGCTAAACACTAAGAAGGCGTGAAAACATTGTCAACTGGATAATGCAGATTGATTTTTGCTCACCGGTCGAGCAGGGTGGGAGGAACGTACACGAGAGGAGGGACATGTCGAAGCCTGTGTCAACCGTCAGCGCCGCGGAGATCTCCCGGCTGGCAGGGGTCACGCGCGCCACTGTCAGCAACTGGCGGCGGCGCCACGCCGACTTCCCCAAGTCCATCGGGGGGAGTGAGGCGCGACCGCAATTCGACCTGCACGAGGTGCAGCGCTGGCTGGCCGAGAACCGAAACGACACCAGCACTTCGGCCGTGAACGAACTGCGCACACTCGTTCGCGCGCGTGCCACGCCCGAAACGGTCGCGGAGTTACTCCAAGCGCTGCACGTCGTCGGTGGTGACTGGGTGTTGCCCAGGAATCGTGTCTCCGAGGTCGATGACGAGGCGGTTCGGATACTCGCGCGGGTGGCCGCCGCGGAGGGTGCCCGCACGGCCATCGACATCCTGGGTGAACGTGCGCTCGAGGAGACCGCGGCCACCGGTGTGTACATCACACCCGCCTGGGTAGCGGACATGATGGCGGCCCTGGCGACTTCACCCGGGGCCGGAGCCACCCACGCCGTGCTGGATCCGGCCTGCGGCAGCGGGTCTCTACTCCTGGCGGCGGCGCGCGCAGGTGCGGACGAACTCGCCGGTCAGGATGTGCTGCCCGTGCAGGTGCAGCGCGCGCGGCTGCTCATCGAAGCCGAGACCGGCGTTGAGCCCGACCTGCGCGCCGGTGACAGTCTCACCGCCGACGCCTTCCCCGACCTGCGCGCCGACATCGTGGTGTGTAATCCGCCCTACGGTCAACGTGACTGGGGTGCGACCGAATTGGCGTTCGATCCCCGATGGGACTACGGGCTGCCGCCGCGCGGGGAATCCGAACTCGCGTGGGTCCAGCACGCGCTCGCGCGTCTACGGCCCGGCGGGACCGCCGTACTGCTCCTCCCGCCCGCGGTGTCGACCCGCCCCTCCGGGCGCAAGATTCGCGCCAACCTGGTGCGCACCGGAGCGCTGCGCGCCGTGATCGGCCTTGCGCCGGGTACCGCCCAACCCTGGCATGTCGGCCTGCAGATCTGGATGCTGCGCCGGCCCCAACCGGCCGCGCCCGTCGCCGACTCGATGCTGTTCGTCGACACCACCGGCCTGCCCGCGACCCCCGACGGAGAGAACTCCGTCGCCGCCGCGGTGCTGCGAGCCTGGCGGTCGTTCGACGGCCCCGACCCGGACGCCGCGACTGAATCCGGTGTGGCGGTGGGCGTTCGGCTGGTGGACGTGCTGACCGAAGCCGTCGATCTCACACCTGCCGGATACGTCCGCTCCGCGCTGGATTCGGGCACCGTCTCCGATCGGGTCGACGAGGCGATTCGGCGGTTGGGCGACGCTGCGGCGGATCTGACCTCGGCCACCGTTCACCTGTGCGGGTGGTCGGCTGGACCAGGCGTGTCGTGGCGCTACGTGACGATCGCGGACCTGGCGAATCATGGTCAGCTGGAATTGATTCGGTCGATCCTGCCGGGCGGGGACTCTGCCGCGGTGTCGGGTCGGGTGCCCGCCGATACGCCGGACGCCGAAACCGATGCGGCGCGGGATCTGGATTCCGTCGCGTCACAGCGCCGGACATCCGCGACCGGATCGAGCGAGAAGTCCGCGATGTCCTCCGGAGCCGGCCATCCGCGCCGGATGCTCACCGCACTCGATATCGCGAGCGGTGAGCGGGCATCGGGGACGGCGGGATTCTCCGCCCCGGCGACGAGCGTCGAGGTCGAAGCCGGTGACGTTCTCATCCCCGCGGTGCGCAGTGACCGCACCGGCGGGCGCAGTGCGCGGGTAGCCGACGCGCAGGACGCCGGTGCGATCCGTGGACCGCACATCCACACCCTGCGCGTCGATCCGGACCGGCTCGACCCCTGGTTCCTGGCGGGCTTCCTGACCGGCGCCGAGAACATCTCGGCGACACGGACATCCACGGTCCGCTTCGACCCTTCCCGGCTGCGCATCCCCGTGCTCGGCCTGGCCGAGCAACAACGGTATGGCGAACTGTTCCGGCAGCTGTTCACGCTGCGCACCGCCGCCCGCCGCGCCACCGAGGCCGCCGAGCAGGTCGCCGAGCTGGTGACCACCGGGCTGACGGCGGGTGCGCTGGCGCCCGAGGATGCCGAGGACGGACGATGAGTGCCATCTTTGCTTCACACCCGGCGTTGCGAGCTACAGCGCTGCTACTTTTGCTGCCGATCAGAAATTCGGTGTGGGCGGGGGAGACCAGGGGTCATGGTGGGTGAGGTCGTTGGTCGGCGGGACCGCGCCGGCGTTGACTGTGCGGCCGGCGGCGTGCCCGGTGCGCTCGACATCGGCCAGCGCCCGGACCCGTTCGCCGAATACCGGGACCGGTGCTCGGCGTGGCTCGATCTCGGGGATGTGCGGCCGCCGATGCTGGAGCCGGACACGGCCTCGCACACGCCGATTCCGTTCGAGGCGCTCGTCGACGCCGGTGCGCTCGCAGTCCACGAAGCGCCGCCGACCGTCAGTTCCACGGGCGGGGACACACCGATGTTGACCGCCAAGGATGTCCGGCTCGGCCGTGCGCCGTCGCGCTGGGGCACGGCCGACGCTCCGGGTGCGGTCACCGTTCGTGCCGGGGACGTCGCCGTGACGATCAGCGGCGAGCCCGCGGTTCGGGTCTGCACCGCCGAGGGTGCGCTGCTCGGACCGGGAATTCGGCTGGTGCGCGCTGCTTCCGCTATCGATCCGCACTTTCTGGCGGGGATTCTGCGGGCGGCTGTCGAGGCTGCCGAGGGCGATCACATCGACATCTATGACGTGGCCGTGCCGCGCATCGCTCCGTCCGAGCAACGTCGTTACGGCCGGGCGTTCGAGCAGTTGACCGAGCTGGAGACCGTTTTTCGCGAACAGCGGGCAAATATCGGACAATTGGCGCGAATCGGATTCGGCGGATTGGCCGCGGGCACACTGCGTCCCGTCGCCGGCACCGAGTAGGTCCGCGTGTCGGTTTTTCAGTATTCACGGAGGTAATGGCGGTGCAACCGCAGATCGTCGGCGGCCGTTACAAGCTGATCCGTGAGATCGGCTCGGGCGGTATGGGACGCGTATACGAGGGCTACGACCAGAACCTTCGTCGCCGCGTCGCCGTGAAGTTCACGCACCCGAGCCTCGACGAGGATCCGGGCTGGGACGACCGATTCCTGCGGGAAGCCGAACTGATGGCCCAGTTCAACCACCCCGGCCTCACCGTGATCCATGACGTGGGCACCGGGGCCTTCGCTCCCGGCGGGCCCGAACGTCCTTACCTCGTCATGGAATTCATCGAAGGCAAAACCCTCGACACGCTGCTGGAAACGCGGGGTGCGCAGCCGGTCGGCGTGGTGGCCAACCTCGGCGCACAGGCCGCCGCCGCGCTCGCCGCCGCACATCGAAACCGTATCTACCACCGCGATCTCAAGCCGTCGAATCTCATGCTGTGCGCCGACGGCACGGTCAAGGTGCTCGACTTCGGGCTCGCGGTCGCACCGGATTCCGGCCGCACCCGGCACACCAGCCACGGCCAATCCATCGGAACGCCCGCCTATATGGCGCCCGAACAAGTCGAATTGAAGCCGGTGCTGCCGCAGACCGACCTCTACTCGCTGGGACTCGTGCTGTACGAGCTGCTCACCGGAGACCGGGTGATGACAGGCACAGCGGTCTACACCCTGTGGCAGCAGCAGATGGAACACATGCCCCCCGACATCCGGCGGGAACGCACCGGGGTCCCGGTCGAAATGGCCAGGCTCATCATGAGCATGCTGGCCAAATCGCCCGACGCGCGCCCCGACGACGCCGCGACCGTGAACGCGGTGCTGCTGCGCTACGCGACCGACCTCAATGAGCTGCCCGAGGTCAACGACAACCACAGCCCCGCCCGCATGTACGCCCTCGCGGTCGGGTCCACGGCATCCCCGCGCACCGCCCGGACCGTGGTCGCCCCCTCCAACGATCGGACCGAGTTGGTCGAGCGCCGGCCCGATCCCGCTCCCGCTCGCGACTTCAGCCGCGCCGACCTACAGCGAGCCGTGCGCCGCGCCCGCGACCTGGCCGACGACTCCCGCTACGATCCGGCCATCCACGAACTGCGCACGGTCGTCGAATACGCCGTCCCCCTGCTGGGTTCACGCGATGCCGACGTCGTCGAGGCGCGAGTGAAGCTGGCCGATCTGCGGTTCGAGAACACCGACTACGCCGCCGCGGCGGATCTGTATCGCGCGCTGATCGACGATCTCACCGCGGAGCGCGGGCCCTACGACGACCAGGTCATGTACTGCCAGCGCCAGCTGGCCACCTGCCACGTCCACCTGGGCGACACACGCAATGCCCTGACTCGGCTCAAGCGATTGCACTCGCAGATGGCGCTCCGCTACGGGGAGCAGGACCGCCGCGTGGTCGATCTCGCGGCGCAGATCAATCACATAAGGCCCTCGTAGTCAGATGAATCCGCCTATTCCAGGCGGAATGGAACTGCTCGGGTAGCGGATGCGTATCAGTCGTCGATAGCTCTCCGCGGACCGTGGAACGATGATGGAGGAGAGGGTGCCGACAATGGGTGGCGAGCGGACGCCGGTCATGAACGATCTCGCCGATCGCGGCGCTCGCTTGTTCGAGTTTCTGGCGAAGGCACAGACGCTGCGCGCGTCCCGAATCCAGGACATCGCCACCTATCAGCGTGACGGTGAGGTCCTGTGGGTCGCTGACCTGCCCGAACACCCGGCTGTCACCTACCAGGAGGCCGAACCGGGGAAACCGTTCCTGATGGTCCAGAAGGTGACCATCGGTTCCGCGCCGGAGCCGGAGATCGAATTGCGCGGGTGGCTCGAAACCGGCTGGGACAAACCCGAAACGGAACCGGCGCTGCGCACGACCCGGGCCGGCCGGAGCGGGGAGACTCTTCGCCTCGACGAACATCCCGAGATCCGGACCGCCTTCACACAATGGCTGCCGAGCTGGCGCGAATGGGCCGAGCAGGCGCGGCCCAAGCTGCCCGTGCGGCGTCTCTACCAGAGCATGTACGAGATGTACACGCGCTACGACGGCGCCACCGAAACACTCGAAGCCGTACTCGCCCTGGGCTTTCTGGCCTGGCGGCACGAAGACATCGGCACCGTGCGCCGGCACGTGCTGACCATGCCGGTGGTGCTGGGTTTCGACTCCGACTACGGCGCGATCTCGGTGTCCATCGATCCGGGCGTCACCGGATACACCGCCGAATTGCAGGAGATCCTCGAGCCATCCCAGATGTCGGCGGCCGGTGACTTGCAGCGCGCCGAGAACGAGGCGCGCGACGGTCACATCGACCCGTTCGACCGGGAGAACGTCGGTGCGCTGGTGCGCATGTTCATCAACTGCATCAACCCGGACGCGGTGTACGCCGACGATATTCGGCCCGGTACCGCGGTGGCACACCCCACGGCCACATACGCGCCGGCCGTGATCGTGCGCAAGCGCGGCAATCGCGGCATGGTGACCGCGTTGCGCACCATCTCACAGACCATTCGTGCCACCGGCGAACTGCCCTCGGGCATCCACAATCTGGTCGATCCGGACTTCGAGCCGGTCCCGGCGGCCACCGCCGGCGAGGGTGCGATCGTCCGTGACGGCGCGGATCTGTTTCTGCCCCTGCAGCTCAACGACGTCCAGCTGCGGATTCTCGAGCACGTGGACAAGCACGCGCATACCCTGGTGCAGGGGCCGCCGGGTACCGGTAAGACGCACACCGCCGCCGCGCTCATCACGCATCTGCTCGCGCAGGGCAAGCGGGTTCTGATCACGGCCCACACCGATCGGGCTCTGCACGAGGTGCGGGCCAAGCTGCCCGAGGAGATCAAGCCGCTCAGTGTCGCGGTGGTCGGCGACTCGCGGCAGGAGCTCGAGGATCTCAAAGCCTCGGTCAATCAGATCTCGCACGCGGCGGCGGAACATGATCCGGCGGCCGGGCGAGCCGCGGTCGCCGCGACCGACCAGGCCATCGCCGAGCTGCGCGAGCGGCGAGCATCGATCCAGCGGGAACTGCTGAGCCTGCGCGAGCGTGATGTCACCACGCACTCGGTCGGAGGCTACACGGGGACGATCGCCGATATCGCGTTGCACTGGCGCGCCCAGCGGCCGGGGTTCGACTGGATCACCGAGCTGGTGCCCGCCGAAGCCGCGCCGGCGAGCCCGGTCGCCGCCGACTTGTTGGCCGAGTGGCGAAACCTGTTGCTGGACAACCGGCTCGCCGATCCCGAAGTCGCGGCGCCCGAGCTCGTCGCGGCCACCGCGCTGCCGCCCGCCGACCTGTTCGAGCAGTGGCGCACGGCCGAACAACAAGCGACGCATCATCGAGATCGCTACGCGCAGTTCGACGGTGACCCGGCGGCCGCGCGCGTTGCCCAGCTCTCCCCGGCCGAGCGTCATCAGGCGTGCGCACTGCTCGGCGAGATCGGCGACCGGGTTCGGCACCTGCGGCATCGGCCGGAACCGTGGGCGGCCACCGCGCTGGCGGATATCCATGGTGGACGGCTCTTCGAATGGCATACGCGGGCCGTGGCTGTCGCCGATCTGCTCGGGCACGCGGACGCTGTGATCGCCGCGCTCGGTTATACGACCGTGCAGGTGACGGTCGATGACCCGGCGTCGTTGCTGGACCTGGCCGAGAACCTCAAGGCGCACATCGAGATCCACGGTGAGTTGAAGGTGCAGCCGGACGGCCGGCCCAAGGTCGGATTGATCCCATCGCGAGTGGTCAAGATTGCCGGCCCGCTGTTCGACCACGTCCGGATCGATGGCCGCATTCCGACCACCGTCGAACAGCTCACCCATTTCCTGAACTCTCAGCGCGGCGAACGGTTGGCCGACCAGCTCGATCTGGCATGGCCCGCGCCGGTGTCGGGTCCGGGGCTGCTGCGCGATCGTGTGGCACGGCACCGTGCCGCGCACACGCTGCTGGCACAGCTGCTCGACTACGCGAGCCGGCTCGACCACGTCGCGGCCCGCCTGACGGAACTCGGTCTGCCCGTACCTGACTGGGGCGATCCGATCGGCGTTCAAAGCACGCGGGAGGCATTCGACGCGATCGAGGCCCGGGAAGCGCTCGAGCGGGCGGCGGTGCCGCTCACCGAGCTGGCTCGGCGGTTGGACACACTGCGGGACGACCCGCGCGCCACCGACAACCTGCACCGCCTCGCCGAGGCCACGCGCGAACGGGACACGGTCGGCTACCGGCAGGCTCACGAGCACCTCGCCGAGCTGAATCACTTGCGCCGCAGTCTCGCCCGGCGGCAAGAGATCGATGCCGACCTGTCCGTTCTGCCGGCCCTGCGCACCGCCATCGCCGCCGACCCCGCCGGGCCCGCATGGGACAAGCGGCTCGAGCGTTTCGACGACGCCTGGCGCTGGGTCGTGGTGGGCCAGTGGCTGGCCGCCAACAATCGTGACGGCGTCAACGAACTGTGCCGCGGCCTCGACGAGGTCGAAGCCGAGCTGCGCGGCCACGCGGCGTCCCGGGCCGCCACCACGGCGTGGGATCTGGCGGTCGGGCGGCTCACCAACCGCGCTCGCGCCGACCTGCAGCATTACGCCCAGTTGGTGAAGAGCCTGGGTCGCGGCACCGGCCAGTACGCCGACCGCAAACGCGCGGAGATTCAGCAGGCGCTGGGGAACTGCCGCTCGTCGGTGCCGGTATGGATCATGCCGATCTACCGTGTGGTCGAGCAGTTCTCCGTCACCGCGGACATGTTCGATGTCGTCGTGGTCGACGAGGCCTCGCAGGCCGGTGTCGAAGCGGTGTTCCTGCAGTATCTCGCGCCGCGCATCGTGGTGATCGGTGACGACAAGCAGGTGTCGCCGTCGGCGGTCGGTGTCGACGAATCCGAACTGGAGCGGCTGGCCGGACAGTATCTCCACGATGACCGTTACCTGTCGTCGTGGCGGAATCCCAAGCGCAGCCTGTTCGACGACGCCATCATGCGGTATCCGAAGCGGCTCACACTGGTCGAGCACCGTCGCTGCGTGCCCGAGATCATCGAGTTCTCGAACAAGATCGCCTACGAGCCGCAGGGTGTGCGGCTGGTGCCCGTGCGCCGCTACGGCAGCGACCGGCTCGACCCCGTGCGGACGGTGTACGTGCCGGACGGCCACGAAGTGTCCAGGGGTGTCAATCCGGCCGAGGCCGACCTGATCGTCGACCGGATCGAGCAGTGCCTCGCCGATTCCCGTTACGACGGCAAGTCGTTCGGTGTCATCTCGCTGCTCGGATCCGCGCAGGCCAAGCACATCGCGCAGAAGCTGGTGACGCGCGTCGGACCCGAGGAGATCCAGCGCCGCGACCTGCACTGCGGCGACGCGGCGGACTTCCAGGGCTCGGAACGCGACGTGATCTTCCTGTCGCTGGTCGCCGCGCCGGGGCCGGATCGGAGGCTGCCCGCGCAGACCCAGGACGGCGCCGTGCAGCGGTACAACGTCGCGGTATCACGAGCGCGCGATCAGCTGTGGCTGTTCCACTCGATGACGCTCGACCATCTGTCCAATAGCGCCGACATGAGATTGCAGCTGCTCGAGTACTGCCTCGGCGTCGAGAAGTCCTCCGGTGTCGATGCCGAACCGCCACAACGGTTTCCCGACGACTATCCGGTCGAGCCCTTCGAATCGCTCTTCGAACAGCGGGTGTACAACGCTATCGTCGACCGTGGCTACCAGGTCGGCCCGCACCACACCGAGACCGGCTACGACATCGATATGGTGGTGTCCGGTGGCGGCGGGCAGCTGGCCGTGCAGTGCGACAGCGACCGCTGGCACGGCCCCGACCGGTACCGGGACGACCTCGCGCGGCAGCGGGACCTGGAGCGCTGCGGCTGGCCGTTCCACCGAATCCGGTTGGCGGACTTCATCGTCGATCCGGACGCCTGCCTGGACGAGCTCGTCGCGCTGCTCGAACGCCACGGGATCTACCCGATCGCCGAGGAAGAGCAGCGCCGCCTGGCCAAGCTGCTCGCACACTCCGGACCGGTCACGGTCGAGCCTGCCGATCACGAATTGCGGGAACGTGTTTCGCAGGTCGTCCGGGAGCCGTCACCGACGGTGGACGACATTGCCGATTCGCGCCTCAGCGTGTGCACGGGCGGTTCCGATCAGGTTGCTCGCTCGGCTGGCGATGACACGGAAACGGGATCCTTCGACCGCGAGACATCGGTCGAGGATGGTGCTTTCGAGGAATCATCGGATGCGCCGGTCGCGGTTCCGGATATCCCGTTGTCGGGTGCGACTGACGAATCGGCGAATGACTCTGCCGCCGACGCCATGGATGATGACATCGAGCAGGCGGCCACGGACGACTCCGACGGAGGCCACGAGTTCGCCGCCGTGCCGCTCGGGAATGGGTCGGCGGCGGGCGGTGCCGACACGGAATCGGTTCGTGGCCACGGGTTCACGGCCGAATCGAATGGGCGGGCGCCGGTGGCCGACACTCCGGCGGAAGCCACCCTGCGGCGAGTGATCGAGTCGTACGCCGCCTTCACCGATCAGCTCGAGAGCCCGACAAGCGCGACCCACGCGACCATCGTCGGCGACTTCGTCCGGATCGTGGAGATCGAGGGGCCGGTGACGGCCGCCCGGTTGCGTGCCGCCTATGTGACCGCGGCGCGGACCAGGGAACGCGATCATGTCCGCAAGAAGCTGGACATCGCGCTGCGGGCCGCGGTCGCCACCGGAAAACTGCTGGTGGACAACGCCCTCGACATCGATGACCCGGCGCTGCTGACCTACCGCCTGCCCGGCCAGCCCGCGAGCCGCTGGCGTGGACTGGGCCCGCGCAAGGTCGAGCAGATGCCGCCGCTCGAGCTGGCGGAGCTGATGGCGTACCACTCCGAGCAACTCGGCAACGCCGACCGGGTGACCCTGTTCCGCGCGGTGCTCAACGCGGTCGGGCAAACCCGGCTGACCGACAACGCCATCGCGGCGCTCGCGATGGTGGTGCCGCTCGCGCGCAGCGTCGGCACCGGAAACTGAACCGCTACAGCAGGTCCGCCAGCTCGCATCCGCGCATGACGGCGGCGAAGCGCAGCATCTCGGTGCGGCTGGGCCCGACCTCGCTCACGGCCCGATTGACCTCGAGGAACGAGTCGATCGGGTCCGCGGGCGACGCCGCCCAGTCGACGATGGCGCGCATGGTCCGCCGCCAGGTGTCGACATCGCCGTCCCAGGGGCGCGACAGGTAGAACAGGGTGTCGGACTGCCATTCGACGAACTCGTCGAAATCCATCAGCGGTGAGTCCCCGCCCGTACGCGTCCACAGATCGGACACATCCGGCATACCCAGCATTTCCTCCACCTGCTGGCGATACGTCGTCGTGGCACCGGGGCTTCCGGGCCGTACGGGCGGCACGGGCTCACCGTAGAAGCGCCGACCAGGCCGCGGCGATTCATCGGCGTGACCACCGGGTTCGACGGGGCTTTCGCCGACGGGATTCGAGGGATCGGCGACCGGGTCATCGTTCTCCCCGCCGATGCCGGGATCCGGCGGGTCCGCGGGCGTGCCGGCGGAGGGAGCTGGTGAGGTCTGATCGAGCTCCGCGGGAGCGGAATCGGCCGGATCAGGGTCAGCGGTGACTACGGTGGGCTGCGGGTTCGGCTCGTGCGACGACGCTGGGGCGGTTGGCTCGGTCTCCCGGCGTGGGGGAATGAAGACCGGAGTGGGTGCATCGGAGCGGATATCACCGGTCGTCCGCGGTTCGGCTGAAATCGGAGTATCGAGTGTCGTCGGCGACGGTTCGCGAGTGGGTGCGCGAAACTCGGTTCGGGCCGGTGCCGCGACCTGACGGGATTCTTGCGGCGGCGTGCGGAATTCGGAGGCAACCGGCGATTCGGGCACGGTCGGTTGGGTGTTCGCGTCGCTCAGCCAGGAACGCAGGATGCCGGGCAGCCCGGCGGCGTCGGTGGTGGCTCGTTTCTCGGCGATGGATTCCAGGTCTTCCAGAAATGCCTCGTGTGCGCCCAGTGCCGGGTCCTCGGGAGTTCCGTACACGTACGCCACCACGAAAAGCGCGGCGCTGCCATTGGACTTGGGCCGCACCACACGGCCCATACGCTGGATCATCTGCCGACGCGTGCGGCTGGCGGCCAGCACCATGCCGAGCTGGGCATCGGGGATGTCGATGCCCTCGTCGAGAACGCGGGGCGCGGACAGCGCGCGCAGGTCGCCGCGCCGGAAGTCGCCGATGATCCGCTCGCGCTCGGCCGGACGCAGTGCGGAACCGACGCATCCGCAGGACAGGCCCAGCTGTTCCAGGGTGGACTGGATCTGACCGGCTGTGGAGGTCCGTTCGGCGAAGAAGATCGATTGGGTGGCACGGAGTTCCGGGATCGGCAAGGTGCGAATCAGGTCGAGTTTGCCCTGACAGTCGGCCAGCACCTCGCGGCGCTCGGCGAAGTACTTGAGGAATCGCTGTGCCTGCCGCGCCGGCTCACCCGTCTCCTGCTTCGCCAATCGCTGTGCGAAGGACATGAATTCGCCGAAGGAATCCTCCGGTGCGCCGTAGGCGTCGACCAGCACCGATTTCGCTTTGCGGGCGGCTTCGTCGGCGCGGTCGTATCTGGCGCGTTCGCGGGCGGTGAAATGCACGCCGGTCAGCGCCAGCCGTACCGGCGCGAGGATTCCGTCCGCGCGGGCACGGGTGTATTCGCAGCCGGGAACCAGGCCACCGAAATAGGGCAGCAGGATGTCCTCGACGGCATTGTCATTGCGTTCCAGCGTGGCGGTGAGACCCAGCCGCCATTCGTACTCGCCGGCCAGCGCTTTCGCGTAACTGCCGGCGCCGTAGCGATGCACCTCATCGGCCACCAGCAGGGCGCCGGGTGGAACCGCCAACTGCGTGCCCGAAACGGTTTGCACCGTCGCCACCAGGACATCCCAGTGCGCCGGTGGCCGCGCCGCACCTTTGCCACCGACACGGTCGATCCGAGTTCCGGGCAATGCCGCGTTCAGCCGCTCCCACCATTGCGTCTGTAGATCGATACCGGGAACCAGGATGACGGCCTGGCGCCCGTCGTCGATCGCCTCGGCGACCGCCCGGGTCCCGACCGCCGTTTTGCCCGATCCGGTGACAGCTTCGACGATGCCTCGACGGTCGCGGGCGGTCCACGCGGCCAGCGCCTCGGATTGCCAGGCACGCAAGGGCGGACCCGCATAACTCGTGGACGGTGTCGGCGGCTTCGGCGAGTCCGTGGGCTCCGGCTGCGGCGTGGCCGGTCGGGCCCATGTCTCGACCAGCCCTTCGGCCGCTTCCCGGACCGCCCAGATCGAGGGGTTCTCGGTGCCGAGGATCTCGAACACCTGCGGTTCGCTGTACAGCAGTGAGATCACCACGTTCGGGGTCGCCTCGGGCAGGTCGAGCCGGGCACTGATCAGCTGTGCGGACTGGAACGGAGTGCGCAGCAGCGCGACCGCGATCCGGCGCGTGAGGGCTGCCCGTGGTGTGTTCTCGTCAGCATGCCGCAATACGATTCCCGCGACCATGTTCACCCTTTTCCACCGGCGGACAACTTCGCGAATCCTAGCGTTCGCCGGACCGACCGATACGATGACCGATTCGGCGGAATGCGGCCTCACCTCGGGTTTCCCGTCAGTAGGGAGGATCGAATCGGTCCGTGCGAGGGGGTGTCTCGGTAGGGTGATCGGCGGACAGCTCGAACCGTAAGGAAGACCGGTGTTTTCGCCAGACCAGTTGGTTGTCGTGGTGCCTCGTCAGGACATCGAGAGTGGGGATCTACGGCCCGCCCTCGAAGCTCTCAATTCGTGCTTCATCTCCCCGGACGCTGCCCGCGGCGCGCTCGGTGCGGTGGAGTTGGTGATCGAGGGCTACGAACACATCCCGACCGAACTGTTCGAAATGGAGCCGGTTCGGCACTATGTCCGGCGACTGGACAACGAATTCCCCTACTGGCTGTACTTCCTGGGCCTGCGCGGCGCATCGCTGCGGCTGATCTTCGGGTGCTTTCTGCCACCGTTTCTCGGCGAGGAGGAAAGGCGTCAGCAGTTCGCGCACCGGCTGCGAACGGTGATGGAGAACCGGTGGCTGCCCGCCATGAACGATGTCGCGAGCTTCGCAGGTCTGTCGGAGGCCGAGCTCGAGGACCGCACCGGCGCGGTCGTGACCTACTTCCAATCCGGTGCTCCCGCGACGGGTTTCGCCGACGTGGTCGACCCTCGTACCGAAGCGGTGGTCGAGGAGGTCTTCTATGGAAGGCCGACCGGCGTCGAGATCGAGCAGAACGAGGACCGTTTCGATCAGCGGCCGCTCGCGCCGTGGGATCCCGAACAGATCCGCATCTCCACCCGCACCTTCTCGCTGCGCAACGTACTCGACATGGTCGACGACGGTGATCTGGAGCTGGCCCCCGACTTTCAGCGGAACCGGGTGTGGAAGGGACGGCAGAAGTCGCGTCTGATCGAGAGCCTGCTGCTGCAGATCCCCTTGCCCGCCTTCTATTTCGCCGAAGACCGCGGTGGCATGTTCCGGGTGGTCGACGGTTTGCAGCGGCTGTCGACCGTGCACGAGTTCGTACAAGGACGGTTCGCGCTCGACGAACTCGAATACCTCGACGCCGAGCACGGGAAGACCTTCGCCGACCTCGAGAGCCCGCTGCGCCGCCGGCTACAGAACGCGCAGATCGTCGTCCACGTCATCGAGCCCTCCACACCCAATCGCGTCAAGTACGACATCTTCAAACGCATCAACACCGGCGGCGAACCGTTGAACGCCATGGAGATCCGGCACTGCATGAGCAGCGCACGCAGTCGAGACCTGCTCAAACGCTGTGCCGCCTCCGCCGCCTTCCACGAGGCGACCGCCGGGGTGCTGCGCGATCACGTGCGCATGAACGACCGCGAGGCGGTGCTGCGCTTCCTGGCCTTCCACCGGCTGCCGAACCTCCAGGAATACGATTCGTACGGATCCATGGAGAACCTCCTCGACATGACGACGGAACTACTCGACGACCCTCGGCAGGTCCCCGACAGCCAGCTCGAATCCTGGTTCGCCGCCTTCGAGCGCGGCATGCACAACGCGCGAGTCATCTTCGGCGACTACGCCTTCCGCCGCTGGCCCGCCGGCTCCGACCGCCGCTCACCGATCAACCGCGCGCTGCTGGAGAGTTGGGGCGTAGTCCTCGCCGCCTACCGTCCCGACCAACTCGAACCCGTGCGCGCCCAGATCGTCGCCGCGGCTCGGTCGGCCATGGCCAAGAACAACGAGTACATCGCCGCGATCAGCGCCTCCACCGCTGACCCCACACGGGTCCGTATCCGCTTCGAGGTCCCCCGTCGCATCCTCGAGGCGGCGGTCATGATCTCACCTCCGGGCAATGGCTCTACCGCGGCCGGAGCTCCAGCGGAGGGTTGGTGCGTGGTGCCGGCCGACGATGCCGGTGAGCAGGCGTTCATCGAGTTCGCGCACACGTATTACGGATACGACGGCTACGGCGGACCGGAGCAGCTCGGCGAAGTCGTTCGCGGCGTACGGGAATCACATGGCCGGACCAGAGAGCTGCCCGACAATCTGACTCTTCTGCGCAGCTGCCTGTTCTACGAGGTCCGGGCCCACCGTCATGGCGGCGGCACGGTGCCGTTCGATTCGAACGAGTTCGTTCGAGCACTGGTCTCCCGTATCCGGCTGGTGTCGAAAGGCTCGGTTCCTGTGAGCCGGCCTCCTGAATGAGGCGCTGAGCCGACTCGCACCGGCCCGATAGTGCGTCGTCCGATGGCCGCGCTCAGCCCGTCCAACTCCGCGAGTACGTCGGTCGCGGCCCAGACGCGGTTGCGTTGGCTCTCCGAGAGGAGCTCGAGAATTCCCGCGTCGGTCAATCGGCCCAACGCCCGGTAGGTGCTGGCCGAAGTAGTACCGGTGATGCGCTGTGCGGTGTCGACGTTGAGGATGGGGGTCTCGAGGAGGTTCGTCAGCAGTGTCTCGTCGGCGGAGTTGGCATCGCGCCGCGGCGGTGTTCGCCGCGATGTTGGTCGGTCGGTCCAGGTGGGGTCGGCGCCTGTCGCGCCGTGCCGAGGCTGATCCTGCAGGGCTCCGACGATCTGGCCAATCCACCGGCCAAGCGGAATCGCCGCTCGAGGGGCGACGACAGGCTGTCCAGTGTGATTGCGCTGGAATCGATTTCAGGCCGTCAGCACCGGAGTCTTCTCCCGCGATCGTGCGGAGATCGCGGTGGCGACGGTCAGGTTCGCCGCGAGGGCGACAATGCCGCCGTTCGCTCCGAAGAGTGGGTCGTTGCCGGTGGCGTGGAGGAGCAGGACTACCGCGCCGCCGGTGGCCAGGCCGGCGCCGACGCCGCGGGCGGTGAGTCTGCGCCAGTACAGGCCGAGGAGGACGGCGGGGACGAGTTGGGCTATGCCCTCGTAGGAGAAGACCGAGAGGTTTACCAGGAGGGTTGGGTAGAGGAGGGCTCCCGCCAAGGCGATCGCGCCGACCAGTAGGCCGATCAGTTGGGAGGCCGTGCGTTGGCGGGCGTCGGATGCGGCATTGCCTCGGAGGCCGCCGCCCAGAATGGTTCGGCCGCACAGGGTTCCGATGGCTACCAGGAAGACGCTCATCGGGACGATGGCGGAGAGGGCTCCCGCGATGCCGATCAGGGCGACGATCGGGGCGGGGAGGGAGTCGGTGACGAGGGTGAACAGTGCCAGGTCGGGGTTGTGGAGGGCGGGGGCGGCGAACAGGGCCGCGGCGCCGATCAGGATGGGGACCAGGAGCAGGACCTGGTACCAGGGGAGCAGGATCGAGTTGCGGCGCAGGGCATTCGGGGATTTGGCGGAGAGGTAGCCCGCGACGGTGGTGGGGAAGACGCAGATGGTGATGGCGTTCAGCAGGATCGTGGAGATGAACCAGGCCGCGCCGAAGGTGCCGCCGCCCGCGCCGGGGAATGTCAGCCAGGCCGGCTTCTCCGCCACCAGCTGGTTGAGTAGGTCGGCGGGGCCGTCGAAGTAGTGCCAGGGGATGTAGATGGCGAGGATGGTTATCGAGAGGACGGCGAGGCTGTCCTTGAGAACGCTCACCCAGGCGGAGCCGCGGAGGCCGGAGGTGAGGATGAAGGCTTCGGCGACCATGAAGGAGATGACCGCCGCCGTCTTCAGGTTGATGGCGCCGTAGGACATGGCGTTGACCACCACGCCCATGCCCTGGATCTGTAGCTGCACGTACGGGACCAGGAAGATCGTGCAGAGGACGGCGACGGCGATGCCCAATGGCCGTGAGCGGAAACGGTGTTCGGCGATATCGGCGATCGAGACCAGGCCGTGGCGGGCGCAGTAGGTCCACAGTGCGGGGGCCACCAGATAGGCGACGGCCAGGCCCGTGCTGAGGTAGGCGATCAGGTAGAAGATCGGGATCCCGTAGCGGTAGGACCAGCCGGCCGCGCCCAGGAACGAGAAGCTGGTGTAGCTCTCACCCGCCATCAGGACCAGGACGAACACGGTGCCCAGACCGTGCTCGGTGATGGACCATTCCGACAGTGAACGCGCGCGGCCGCGGGCCGACAGGATGCCGATCGCGACCGTGGCCAGCATGGCTACCGCGAACAGGGACACCGCCACTGTCGCCTGGCCGGTCATCGCAGGTCCTCGCTGTCCGCCGGTGCGCCGGGCGGAGGATTGTCGGCGGGGACGAATTCCGGTGCGCCGGAACGGTATGCGGGGTCGCGGGCGGCGACGAACCAGATCAGCGGGCCGGTGAGAACGGTGACGGCGATCAGGTAGGCGACCAGGAAGGGGAGGCCGAAGACGCGCGGGTCGATGCGGTTGGCGATCGCGGGGGCCAGGCAGTAGAGCACTCCGGGGACGGCCAGCAGGAGGAGGGCGGGGCCGCGCTGCCGTAGCGGGACGGGCGAGGCTGATGCCGGGTCGGACATGGATCCTCCGGGTGGTCGCGGGGTCGCTGTCCTCGCGAACTATTCCACGACCGGCACCGGAAGCGAGTCAGGCGTTCCGCGCTCGCTTGCCGGTCACCTGCTGCTCGATCGCCGCCACCACCTTCGCGGGATCGAGCTGCGTGAGCCGCTGGGCGACGAAGGCCAGGATGTCGCGGACGTCGGCGGCGCGTGCCGCCGCGTCGCCGGAGAGCTCCGCGCGCTGCATCTCGGCGGTCAGCACCTTGTCGATCGCGGTGTCCACCACATCCCGACCCCGTGGTTCGCGCACGTGCACGGACAGGTGCAGTGAGCTCGCCGCGGGCTGCGCGCGGGCGTGATGGGGTGCGTACGGGGGAAGGTACAGCCCGTCGCCGGGACGGAGGGTCACCACCTGCTCCTGCCCGCACTCCGCCAGGTCCACGGTGCCGACCCTCCGCGATCGGGGGTCGGACGGAACATCGAAGACGGACCATCGCTTCTCGCCGTGCAGTTGTGCCACGAAGACGTGCGCGTCGTCGCGATGGGTGAGCAGGCCTTGGCAGCCCGCCGGGCTGTAGAACGCGGTCGCCTTCACCTCGGCGACCAGTAATTCGGTCAATGCTCTGCAGAGATCACGGCAGGGCGCGTGCCATTCGTGCATATTGCACAGCATCAACGTTCCACCCTCCGCGAAGACGCCGCGAGTCTTGTCGGAATCGATGAATCCGTTGACCGACTGTCCCGCAACTGATCTCGGTGACGCCACGAGACGGGCGGGCACCTGCATGCCGTCCAGAAAGACCTTGAAGAACGGATGTTGAAGCAGGCTGCAGTCCACCCATGTCTCGACGTCGTCGACCGCGAGAGCGCGTCGAAACTCTTCGGACACTGCGAATTTCGATGGCGCATTCCCCCACGACAGCGCGGCCGCCTGATCGGACCTAGCGAACAGTTGGCCAACGAGTGAACCTGTCGCCTCGCGGATGTGCAAATCCGTCACGGCACTCTCCCTTCGTTGAAAACAAAAGGGGTAATCGGAGGTCACTGCATTTCTATCACGCGTGTCGACATATTTCGCGGCGCGCCTCGCGTTGCACACGGCACAGGCACGCATAGAATCGGGCAGTTTCCATGCCGATTCCATGCCGATTCTCGGGAGGATTCGTGGCCAAATCTGATGGTAAGCAACCAGAAATCCGTGAAAATCCGCTGGTCGCCGAACTGCTTGCCCGTGGCGTCGAGAACGCAAAGGTGCTGGGCGGATTCGTCGGGCCTTCTCGTGACGAGCGGTACGTCACGCTGTACCAAAACCTCCGCCGCCTCGGCGATACCGTCGAGATCTCGCGTGACGACATTCTCCACGCCGTGGAGGTGCCGCAGTCCGCTCTGGGTGCGGTTCTCCTGTGGGTCAAGGATGGTGCACAGATTTCCGTTCGCCGGACTCGAACAGAAGCTGAACCCACCTCGGGACCCGGCAGCCTGCAAGAGGTGACGAAGGGTCGTCTACGCATGCAGATGAGGGGGAAACACGCCCCGGAGTCCTGTGGGGTTTGCATCTCATGGTGCGACTGCAACATCTGCCAGTCGATCTGCACGTTGGCGTGCACGTCACGATGAGGCTCGCCGACGTCCGCGCGGAGTTCGCGGCGATCGAGTTTCCGGCCGCCGGCGAGCAAGCCCATCCGGACCGGAATGCGGTGCTCGCGGCTCGTTCGACGATCGAGTCGGCAGTGGTCGACAACGAATTCCTCGCGGACTGCATCGCGCTGGAACTGAAGTTGATCGCCGACACCGAGTTCCGCCGTGGACTCGTACCATTCCTCACGATCCCCGATCTGGGTATCCGGTTCGCGTTCGGGTACTGGCCACCGGGCGGCACGCCCGGACCGCACGAGCACACCGCCTGGACCATCACCGCGGTGTGCCGTAACGAGCTCGAGGTCCACACCTACGACCGCGGCGAGTCGTATCGGCGGCGAGAACTGGTACCGAAGAACTACTTCTCGGCCGCGGCGGGCAGGGTCGGCTACATCTACGAGCCGAGCATCCACGCTCCCATCAACACGTCCGCTGACTGGTCGGTTTCGCTTCACATCAGCAGCCCGAGGGACGGTGAACCGATGGAAGATTGCGCCGAACCCATGGCCGGTCTTCTGATGTCCCCCCGGCGGCGTCGGTTACCTCCACCAACCCATCCCTATGCCAGGGCGGTCGCAGCGCGCGCACGAACCGAGCGGGTGCACGTGCTCGCTCGCGCGCTCGCCGGGATGAATGTTGCCAGCGCACCAGCACTTCTCGATGAGTGTGCCGAACTCGGGTCCCATTCGACGAGAAAGCTCGCGGCGCAGACTCGTGGTCGCACAACGGCACTGGACGGGCGTGGCGCATATGTCCTGCGTCGCACTCACCCCGATTTGATGCTGAGCCGCCGGATCGTCGGCGACATGGTGGCATTGATGGCCGAGACGTCCGCGGAACCGGTCGAGGAGCTCGCCATGGACGTCGTAGCGGCTGACGCGATCGCCTATGCGGCCGAGCAAGCGGTGTTCGACGCGCGTGAACTTCCGGGCCGCATCACCGACGAGGAACGCATCCTGATCGCCGAGGCTCTCGAGGATTCCGGACTGTTCACCAGGGAGGCTTGATGACGATCGCGGATGCGGCTCGGCACGCACCAAGCCCGCGGGCTGCCGAAGCGCTGAGCTATGAGGCGCCTTTTCTCATCGAGAAGCTGATCAAGAACTGCGTTGTCGACACCGCCGCGGAGGGCGAAGAGCTGTTCCGCGAGGTGAAGAGGTACCTGTTCCTCTGCGATCTGGATCGCGACCGCGTCTGGAATATGTACTCGCTGCGGGTCGACGAAGTCTGGCATCAGTTCATCCTGTTCACCCGGCAGTACACGGATTACTGTCAGCGCTGCTTCGGGCGCTACATCCCGCACAGCCCGAGCAATGCCCCGAAGGTCGAGTTCGCGCGGCCGATCGAGAAGACCTTCTTCGGGGATTTCTGCGACCGGTATCAGGAGCTCTTCGCGGAACCGCTTCCCGACGTCTGGTTCGACGAGAACTCGGTCACCCTGAACCGGCGTCTGTTCAGCCGTTGGTCGGGACCGCTGACCGTGCGTGCCGCCGGTGAGACGGTCGAATTGCTGAACTCGGACGGCGAGTCGTTGTTCGCCGTCAACGACGTGGCGCGGGAAGCGCTCGAATTCATCACGCGCACAGGAGCTTTCTACGTGCGTGAGCTACCGGGTGGTCTGGAGGACGAGGAGAAGGTCGCCTTGGCCGGGGCGCTCGTGGCGTGCAAGGTGCTGCGCGCGGCGTCCTGATCGACGCACTTGCCGCGGCGCGGAAACCCGATCGGTTGGAACTGTTTGGGTGCGTTGACCTTTCGTGCGGGGTTCGCCGAACAATGTCGGTGGGATGCTCTAACGTAGCCCGGTACCTGTTCGCCACGACCGTGGAGCGTTATGGCTGCCTCGTTCGACCTTCATTCCCTCGCGGTGCTCGGATCGGCCGGGGAACGGCTGGTCATCTGGCATGTGAATGTCGGAGTGGCGGTGGGGGAATCGCGGCTATCGGGCGCTTGGGTGCTGGACGGGTCGCGGACGGTGGAGGTCGAGAGTCTGACGGCCGGGTATCCGATCGCGGAGACCGGCGAGGGCACCGGGATCGCCGGGGGCGCGGGGAAAGTCGATGTGCGGGCCACGGTCGACACCGTGCGCGCCGCTGTCGAGGCCGCGGACGCGCAGTTCTCCGAACATCAGGAGGCGACGGGCGGGAAGCTCACCAGGCCGCAGTGGCCGGCGATCGTGCCGCCGGGGGAGGTGTCGCTGCCGCGGCATCAGACGGGCGATCCGATTCGGCCCGTGCTCACGCTCGCTCGGGAGCTCGCGGATCTGGCCGATGCGTGGGCGGCGTTCGAGTCGGCCCGGCTGGCACGGCCGTTCCTGGTGGAGTTGGGTGGGGCCGACGCGCGGCCGTTGCCGCTCGCGGTGCGGTGAGTATGGCGGGACTGTCGTTCGCCGCCATCGATGTCGAGACCGCCAACTCCGCCCGGGGCAGTATCTGCGCCGTCGGGGTGACCGTGGTGCGAGACGGCCGGCGGGGAGATGCCGTGTCGTGGTTGTGCCGGCCGCCCGCGGGGCTGGACTTCTTCAACTGGCACAACATTCGCGTGCACGGGATCTCGGCGGCCATGGTCGCCGATCAACCGGAGTTCGCGCAGCGCTGGCCCGAGGTGGTGAACCTGGTGGGGGAGTTGCCGGTCATCGCCCACAACGCCGGGTTCGACAGCGGTGCCATCCGGGAAGCGTGCGGGCGCAGCGGGATTCGAGCGCCCGGCTGGTCGTACAGCTGTAGCCTCGCGCTGGCCCGCCGCCACCTCGCCCTGGACAGCTACCGGCTCCCGCGGGTGGCCGCCGCGCTGGGGATCGACTTCACGAACCATCACGACGCGGCCGCCGATGCCGTCGCCGCGGCCGACATCGTGATCGCCCTGGCCGCCCGGACCGGGGCCGGCTCGCTGGCGGCGCTCGAGCGCATGGTGGTCGAGCGCCCGCTGCGGGTCGAGGCGATGGAGTCGGACCGATCAGCATCGACCGGCGGGAGCCGGTTGGCGGTGGGTGCCTCGGCGGACCAGCTGGGGAGGGCAGCCGGAGATTCCCGCCGATCCTGGTTCGGCCGTGAGGAATTGGTGCTGCCGACCGTCACCGGGACCGACCCGTCGCACCCGTTGCACGGCGAAGTCATCGTCTTCACCGGCGATCTCGCGGCCATGACCCGGCAGCAGGCGTGGGACGCCATCGCCGCGTGCGGGGCGACCCCCGCCCGCAACGTCACCCGGCGCACGACCGGGCTGGTGATCGGTGACGGCTTCCGAGGCGCCGACGCTGCCGCGTTCACGACGAGCAAGGCGCGCCGCGCCGCCGAATTGCGGATACGCGGGCAGCGAATCGAAGTGATGGATGAGGCCGCCTTCATCGCCTCCCTGGGCGCACGGCTCGGCCCGGCATCGGCCGCGATCGTTTCCGAGCCGCTGACCGGTGGCGTTCCGGCGTTGCAAGCGGTCGGTTCCGATGTCACACCGCTATCGGCAGACCGATAAACTGCGGCGGTGACCGACGAGAAACTGCTGCAGGGACCCATCCACGCCGTCCATGTCGAGCTGGGCGCCACCTTCGCTCCGTTCGGGGGGTGGGAGATGCCGGTTTCGTACGCGGGAACCGTGGGCGAGCACACCGCGGTGCGCACCACCGTCGGACTGTTCGACGTCAGCCACCTGGGCAAGGCGACCGTGAAGGGCGCGGGGGCGGCGGCCTTCGTGAACTCGGCGCTCACCAACGACCTGAACCGGATTCGCCCGGGGAAGGCGCAGTACACGCTGTGCTGCACCCCCGAGGGCGGCGTCATCGACGACCTCATCGCCTACTACGTGAGCGATGACGAGATCTTCCTCGTCCCCAACGCCGCGAACACCGCGGCCGTGGTGGCCGAGTTGCGGAAGGTCGCGCCGGCGGGGATCACCGTCACCGACGAGCACCGCGGATACGCCGTGTTCGCCGTGCAGGGCCCGCGGTCGGCGGAGGTGCTGGCCAAGCTGGGGCTGCCCACCGACATGGAGTACATGGCCTACGCCGACGCCGAGTGGGACGGCCGCCCGATCCGGGTGTGCCGCACCGGCTACACCGGCGAGCACGGCTACGAGCTGCTGCCCACCTGGGCGGACGCCGAGGCGGTGTTCCGTGCCCTGACCAGCGAGGTGCAGGCCGCCGGCGGCCAGCCGGCCGGGCTCGGCGCGCGCGACACGCTGCGCACCGAGATGGGCTACCCGCTGCACGGACACGAACTGTCCGTGGACATTTCGCCCCTGCAGGCCCGCACCGGCTGGGCGGTCGGCTGGAAGAAGCCGGAATTCTGGGGCAAAGCGGCGCTCGATGCCGAGAAGGCCGCCGGTCCGCGCCGAACCCTGCTGGGCCTCAAGGCCATCGACAAGGGCGTGCTGCGTCAGGGCCAGGCCGTGATGCGCGGTGACGACCAGGTCGGCGAAACCACCTCCGGCACCTTCTCGCCCACCCTCAAGGTCGGCATCGCGCTGGCCCTGCTCGACACCGCCGCGGGCCTCGAGCCCGGCGACCAGGTCGAGGTCGACGTCCGCGGCCGCCGCCTCCGCTGCGAGGTCATCCGCCCGCCGTTCGTCGAAACCCGCACCGCCTGAGCTGACCCGCCGCGCGCGATCGGCGGAACCGGCCGCTTCAACCCGCCGGAGGTTGATCCGGCCGGTGTGGCGGCGGTGGTGGGGTGAACGGCCCGCAAGGGTAGCCCGTACCAGCGTGTCGAGGGCGGCGAATTAGACTCCCGGTCATGACACTTGCCGCGCAATTCACCCGTGTCCCGCATCCCGCGCCCGTTTCGGCGGAGCGGCGCCGGGAGATTCTCGCGGAGCCCGGGTTCGGGCGGTACTTCACCGATCACATGGTGTCGCTGGATTATGTGGACGGACAGTGGACCAACGGCCGCGTCGAGCCCTATGGGCCGATGGCGATGGACCCGGCCACCATGGTGTTCCACTACGGCCAGGCGATCTTCGAGGGTCTCAAGGCGTACCGGCAGGCCGACGGCTCCATCGCGACCTTCCGCGTCGACGCCAATGCCGCGCGTTTCCGCCGGTCGGCGGCCCGCATGGCGATGGCGGAGCTGCCCGAGGAGCTGTTCGTCGAATCGATCCGCCAGCTGCTCGAGGTGGACGGCGACTGGGTGCCCGCCGCCGGCGGCGAGGACGCGCTGTACCTGCGGCCGTTCATGTTCTCCACCGAGGTCGGCCTGGGCGTGAAGCCCGCCTCCGCCTACAAGTACCTGCTGCTCGGCGGCCCGGCCGGCGCCTACTTCCCGCGCGGGCTGAAGCCGGTCAAGGTGTGGCTGTCCACCGAGTTCGTGCGCGCCGCTCCCGGCGGCACCGGCGAGGCCAAGGTGGCGGGCAACTACGCCGCCTCGCTGCTCGCCCAGCAGCAGGCCGCCGAGAAGGGCTGCGACCAGGTGGTGTGGCTGGACGCGTGTGAGCACCGCTACGTCGAGGAGATGGGCACCAACAACCTGTTCTTCGTCTTCGGCAGCGGCTCCGACGCGCGGCTGGTGACCCCCGAACTGTCCGGCTCCCTGCTGCCCGGCATCACCCGCGACTCGCTGATCACCCTGGCCGCCGACTCCGGCTACAAGGTGGAGGAGCGCAAGATCTCCGTCGAGGAATGGCGCAAGGGCGTCGAATCCGGCGAGATCACCGAGGTTTTCGGCTGCGGCACCGCCGCCGTCGTCATCCCGGTCGGCTCGGTCCGCTCCGCCGAAGGCGAATTCACCATCGGCACCGGCGAACCCGGCGAGGTCACCATGGCCCTCCGCGACACCCTGACCGGCATCCAACGCGGCACCTTCGCCGACACCCACACCTGGCTCCGCACCATGGCCTAACCCCCCGGAACAAAAACCGCCCGCCCCGAACCAGTTTCGAGGCGGGCGTCCCCATATCCCGCGTCGAGTGGCACACGCTGGAGGCGATTCCGGGCAAACCCCCTCCAGGATGTGCCGCTCGGCGGGGGTCAGCTGGGCATGAACATGTGCCACTGTTCGAGGGTTTGGGGGCGCATGACGTAGTTGTGGTCGCGGATGTGGGACAAGGGGGCGCTGGGTTCGTCCGAGTACCAGTGGCCGGGGAAGACTGTCGGGTTGGATTTCAGGTCCGCCAGGTAGCGGAGGCTGCGGAACATGGCGTCGGAGTCGCCGCCGGGGAAGTCGGTGCGGCCGCAGCCGTCGACGAAGAGGGTGTCGCCGGCGATCAGGCGGTCCTCGAAGAGGAAGCACTGGCTGCCGGGGGTGTGGCCGGGGGTGTGCAGGAGTTCGATCTCGAAGCCGCCGACCGCGACCTTGTCGCCGTGGGCGTGGCCGGTGAGCTCGGAGGGGGCGATGCCGGTGACATTGGCCACCCAGGGCAGTTCCTCGGCATTGACGTGGACGGCCACGTCGGTCTTCTCCAGCAGTTCCTTCACGCCGCGCAGGGTGAAGCCCATCATCGAGCCGCCGACGTGGTCGGGGTGGTGGTGGGTGGCCAGGACTCCGGTCAGGCGCATGTCGTCCGCCTCGGCGATCTCCACCAGCTGAGCCGCCTCGTAGGCGGGGTCGACGACCACGCATTCGCCGGTCTCGCGATCACCGATCAGGTAGGCGAAGTTGCGCATCTGGGTGGCGATCGGGTCGCCCACGGCCCAGTCGCGGCCGGAGAGCAACTGGCGGAAGTACAGACGGTCGTCGGAGGACATGCCTCACAGCGTATTGCGGGCGAGGCGTTCATCCGAACCCGGACCGGCAACGGGGTCGCGGCGATCCGGAACCGGCGGCCGGTAGTGCGGAAAAGCCGCACGCCGATCGGATCAGCGTGCGGCTGTCGGTTTTCGGCGGCGCGGTGGCCGTCAGCGCAGGATCGGCTCGATCTCGTTCGCGGCCTCGGCGCCGTAGGCCTCGCGCAGGCGCTTCATGGCCACATCGTGGTCGAGGGTCCAGTCCTGCGGCCCAACGGTTTCCAGCACGTGCACCGCGACCAGCGACCCCAGCTGGGCCGAGCGCTCCAGCGACAGGCCCGCGGAACGGCCGGTCAGGAAGCCCGCGCGGAAGCCGTCGCCGACGCCGGTCGGGTCTTCCTTGGCCATGTCGGGGACCACGTCCACGAACAGCTCGGAGCCGTCACGGTCGACGATCTTGGCGCCCTTCGAGCCCAGGGTGGTGATCCGGATGCCCACGCGCTCAGCCACGTCGGCCTCGGACAGGCCGGTCTTCTGGAGCAGGATGCCCCACTCGTACTCGTTGGTGAACAGGTAGTCCGCGCCGTCGATCAGGCGCAGGATGGTCTCGCCGTCGAGGAAGGCCAGCTGCTGGGAGGGGTCGGCGGCGAACGGGATTCCGGCGGCGCGGCACTGATCGGTGTGGGCCAGCATGGCTTCCGGATCGTCGGCGCCGATCAGCACCAACTCCAGTTCGCGGCCGGCGGCCAGCTCGGTGATATCGATCTCGCGGGCCTCGGCCATCGCGCCGGGGTAGAAGGACGCGATCTGCGCCATGGTCTCGTCGGTGGTGCAGACGAAGCGCGCGGTGTGCGCGGTCGTGGACACGCGGACCGCGGAGCAGTCGACGCCGTTGTCCTCCAGCCACTTCCGGTAGTCGCCCCAGTCCTGGCCGACCGCGCCCACCAGCAGCGGGGTGCGGCCCAGCACGCCCATGGCGTAGCTGATATTGCCCGCGACGCCGCCCTTGCGGATCACCAGATCGTCGACGAGGAAGCTGAGCGACACATGCTGCAGCTGATCGGCCAGCAGCACATCGGAGAACTTGCCCGGAAAGCGCATGAGGTGGTCGGTCGCGATGGACGCGGACACGGCGATGGTCACGGGTGGATCCTTCGAGTGGGGGAGGCGGCCGACAGTGGTCCGCACCTACGAAAATAACCGGACACGCGACAGCGCGGAACATCCCGGGGGATGTTCCGCGCTGCGCGGTGCTAACTCAGGAGCTAGCTCAGTTGAAGCTGTCGCCGCAGGCGCAGGAGCCGGTGGCGTTCGGGTTGTCGATCGTGAAGCCCTGCTTCTCGATGGTGTCGACGAAGTCGATCGAGGCGCCCTGGATGTAGGGAGCGCTCATGCGGTCGACCGCGAGCTTCACACCGTTGAACTCCACGACCAGGTCGCCGTCGAGGGTGCGGTCGTCGAAGAAGAGCTGGTACCGCAGGCCCGCGCAGCCACCGGGCTGAACCGCGATGCGAAGGGCGAGGTCGTCGCGGCCTTCCTGGTCCAGCAGCGCCTTCGCCTTGAGGGCGGCGGCCTCGGTCAGAGTCGCACCATGGGTGGTGGTCTCGTTCTCAACAGTCATGAACTCTCCTAAGGGACCCATTTGTGGTGGCGTGTGGGCCAGCCCGTGAGGGTATGGCTCGAAGCCTGTCAACACCCATCGGCGGGCGACTATTCCCTATCGTACGCGGCGCTTATTCCGTGGACGGCCGAGGTTGCGCAGTCGCTGCGGGATAGCTGGTGAGGTGTGCGGCACAACATTCGAGGCGACCAGGATTTTCCGGCGGGCGCGCCATCGAATAGCCTGGTCGGCGTGAAGTTCCTGCGCCGTGGCGAGTCCACCCCCACCTCCGACAGCACCAGCACCGACGCCGGTGCCGCGGTGGCGGATACGACCGTCACCCTGGGTAAAGGGCGTCCGACCCCGTCGCGCCGCGAGGCGCAGGGCCGCCGCCGCGGTCCGGTCGCGCCCGCGCCCAGGACCGCCAAGGAGGCCCGGGCCCGCCGCAAGGCGCTGCGCGGCACCAAGGAGGAGCGCAAGGTGTCCTCGGCCGAGCGCCGCGCCGACGCCAACAACCGCCGTGCCCGCATGCTCGCCGGTGAGGAGCAGTATCTGCTCCCGCGCGACAAGGGACCGGTCAAGAAGTACGTGCGCGACATCGTCGACGCGCGCCGGAACCTGCTCGGCCTGTTCATGCCGCTGGCTCTGGTGCTGATCCTGAGCATGATCCTCTCGCCCGCGCTGCAGGCGATCGTGACGCTGGCCATGCTGGTGATGATGCTGTTCATGATCATCGAGGGCGTGGTGCTCGGGCGGATCGTGAACAACCGGGTCCGGGAGCGCTTCCCGGACAGCACCGATTCCTCGTTCTCGCTGGGCTGGTACGCCTTCGTGCGCGCCTCGCAGGTGCGGCGCATGCGCGCGCCGAAGCCGCAGGTGCACCCGGGCGACGCGGTCTAGCGGTCAGTTGTGCTCTCGGTAGGTCGAGAGCGCACGCAATTCCAGGGCGACGCGAGCGCGGTCCCGATCGACCACGTTCGTCGAGCCCGCGAACTCCCAGGTGTTCTCGCGATGCAGCGGGACGGCGCGCCCGGCGGCGGCGAACAGCGCGGTGATCCGGCGGACGGCGATGCCGACACGGGAGCCGGCGGTCGCGGAGCGGTAGTGGCCGTGTCCGGAAGTGATGGCGGTCATGCGCGGGCCTCTTCCTCGTCGAGGTGTGCGGTGGTGTCTGCGGCCATGAGGCCGAAGGTCAGGGTGCCGAGCGCGGTGATGGCGGTTCCGGCTGCGACGATTGCGGACAATGCATCCATGGCAGTAAGTTTTCAGTAGGGAACTTTCAGCCAACAGTGGCTGTTCTGACATAGTTCGCAAATATCCGGCCAGATGGGATCGCGACATGCTCTCCAAGGTCGCCGTCGTACTCAACGACAACCTCGCCATGTTCGAATTCGGCGTGGTCTGTGAGGTTTTCGGGCTCGACCGGACCGCGCAGGGGCTGCCCGCCTTCGACTTCCGGGTCTGCGGGCTCGAACCCGGGAAGCCGCTGAAGTCCAGCTCACCGGGCATTCACATCACGCCCGACTACGGGCTCGAGGAACTGCGCGACGCGGATCTGGTTGCCATTCCGGCCTTTCCGATCCTCGACGGCCGGGCGAAGATCGACGCCCGGGTCATCGACGCCGTCCGCGACGCCGCCGCGGCCGGGGCCACCGTGCTGACCGTCTGCTCGGGCGCGTTCCTGGCGGGCGCGGCCGGACTGCTCGACGGGCGCAAATGCACCACCCACTGGCGTTACGTCGACCTGCTGGCCGAACAGTTCCCGCTCGCCACCGTCGACCCGGACGTGCTGTTCGTCGACGAGGGCAATCTCATCACCAGCGCGGGCACCGCCGCGGGCATCGACGCCTGCCTGCACCTGGTGCGCCGCGAACTGGGCAGCAGCGTCGCCAATGCCATCGCCCGGCGCATGGTGGTGCCGCCACAGCGGGACGGCGGGCAGCGGCAGTTCATCGAGCGGCCGGTCGTGGCCTGCGAATCCGAGGGGCTCGGCGAGACCCTGCACTGGATGGGCGAGCACCTGGACCTGCCGCATTCGGTGGAATCGCTGGCGGCGCGCAGCTCGATGTCGACGCGCACCTTCGCGCGGCGCTTCGCCGCCGAGACCGGGACCACGCCGGTGAAATGGCTGACCGGGCAGCGGGTGCTGCTGGCCAAGCAGCTGCTGGAAGACACCGACCTGGATCTCGAATCACTGTCCCACCGTTGTGGATTCGGGTCGGGGGCGCTGCTGCGGCATCACTTCCAGCGGCTGGTGGGGATCGCGCCCGCGGAATATCGGCGCCGGTTCGGAGCCAGGGTCTCCTGACCGGTCCCGGGCCGATACGATGCGCACCCATGCGGTGGCAAGTGATGATCGCGGCGGTGCCGCTGGCGGTGTTCGCGGTGTCGGCGACGGCCGGATGCACGGATCCGCGCACCGCCGTGGGGGAGTGCGTCGTCGGCGGCGCGACGAGTAACCACGACAAGCTGGTGGCCTGCTCGAAGCAGCACGACGGCAAGATCATCGCCAGTGTGAGCCGTGGTTCGGACTGCCCGCAAGGCACCGATTGGTCGTATACGGCCAAGGACCTGAAGGTGCAGTGCGTGCACAACGAGAAGAAGTACTGACTCCCGTACCCGGGATGGCCGTGCCTACTGGGCCGGAGCACCGGCACAGTTGATACCGTGCTGACGTGTCGCACACTGCTCAGACAACCGATCGGCCGCTGCGGACCCTGGTGCTCGGTGGCGCCCGGTCCGGCAAGTCGGCCTTCGCGGAACAGCTCGTCGCGTCGGAGGCGGTGCGGTACGTGGCCACCGCCGTGGCCGATCCGGCCGACGCCGACTTCGCCGAACGCATTGCGGCGCACCGGGCCCGGCGGCCCGCGACCTGGACCATCGTGGAGGGCGATCCGATCGCCGCGCTGGGCGAGCCCGCCCCCGCCACCCTCGTCGACGATCTCGGCACCTGGCTGACCGGGCGCATCGACGCCCGCGCGGCCTGGGAATCGCCGCGCGGCACCGTCGCCCCGGACATCGACGCCCTCGTCGCCGCGGTCTCCGGATATCAGCAGCGGCTGATCATCGTCAGCCCCGAGGTGGGCCTCGGCGTCATTCCCGCCACCGCTTCCGGTCGTCTGTTCCGGGACGAGATCGGGACGCTGAACCAGCGCCTCGCCGAGGTGTGCGATGAGGTCTTCCTCGTGGTCGCGGGGCAGCCGGTTCGAGTCAAGCCCGACCGTGCGGTTGCTTCCGCCGCCGCGCTGTCGGATGCGGCGGGGACGGATTCATCGCTCACGGTGGCAACGCCGATTGCCGCCTCTGGAGCGGATCAGGTTGCGGTGGAGTCGGTTTCGGTGGATGCCGGAGCGCAGGCCGCCGTTGGCAGTGGATCGAACCGACCGGACGGCTCGGTTACCGCGGCCGAAAGTGGAACCGCCGGTGCCGAACTCGGCTCGGCGACCACAGCTGCCGCTGGGTCCGCGGCGGCGGCGACCACGGGCGTCGTGTCCGCCCACAGCGAGGTGGATGCGGAGCCGGTGGCCGCCGGTGCGCAGAGCGCGCCGGCGCTGACCAAGCCCGCCCGCATCTCGTTCGGACCCGTGACCGGGCCGGATCCGCTGGTATGGGCCGCCGCCGAGGAGCGGCAGGCGCAATTGACCAAGCCCGCAGGGGCATTGGGCCGGCTGGAGAAGCTGGCCAACTGGGTCGCCGCGTGCCAGGGCGTGTGCCCGCCCAAGCAGTTCGAGCGGGCCCGCGTGGTGGTCTTCGCCGGGGACCACGGCGTGGCGCAGCACGGTGTGTCGGCGTACCCGAGCGAGGTGACCGGGCAGATGGTCGCCAACTTCGTCCACGGCGGCGCGGCCGTGAATGTGATGGCGCGCTTGGCCGATGCCACCGTGCGGGTGGCCGACATCTCCGTGGCCGGCGACACCGCGCCGGAGATCTCGCGGCACAAGGTGCGGCGCTCCAGCGGCTCCATCGACCGCGAGGACGCCCTGACCGAGGCCGAGGTGCAGGCCGCGCTGGCGGCCGGCGCGAGCATCGCCGACGAGGAAATCGATTCCGGCGCGGACCTTCTCATCGCCGGCGATATGGGCATCGGCAACACCACGCCCGCGACCGTGCTGATCGCGGCCATCACCGACACCGAGCCGGTGGTGGCGGTCGGCCGCGGCACCGGTGTCGACGACGCGGGCTGGATCCGCAAGACCGCCGCCATCCGCGACGCCATGTGGCGCGCCCGCCCCGTGCTCAAGGACCCGGTCGCCCTGCTGCGCACCGCCTCCGGCGCGGACCTGACGGCCATGGCGGGCTTCCTGGCCCGCGCCGCCGCCCGCCGCACCCCGGTCATCCTCGACGGCGTCGTGGTCACCGCCGCCGCCCTGGTCGCCGACCAGCTCGCCCCCGGCGCCCGCGCCTGGTGGGTGGCCGGCCACCGCTCCAGCGAGCCGTCCCACACCATCGCCCTGAAGCGTCTCGACCTCGAGCCCCTGGTCGACATGAACATGCGCCTGGGCGAAGGCTCCGGCGCCGTCGCAGCCCTCCCGCTGCTGCGCGCCGCCGTCGCCACCCTCGGCGAGATGGCCACCTTCGCCGAAGCCGGAGTCAGCACCGCCGACGCCGACGCGGATACCGAACCCGCCGGTGCCTGACCCGGCGAACCTCGCGCCCAGCCGGGGAGATGCACTGCACCGCAACCATGTCGGTGCGGTTGGTCGGACCGGTGCCGACGCGCAGGTTGGTGACGGCGTTGCGGCGGAACAGGTGACGGCGTGAGCGGGTTTCGGCTCGCGGTCTCGTGGTTGACCGTGCTGCCGCTGCGCGGGCCTGATCAAGTCGACCGGTCGGTTGCTAGCCGCGCGATCGGGTGGGCTCCGGTGGTCGGAATGCTGCTGGGCGGCGGGGCGGCCGGATTGCTCTGGGGGCTGGGGGAACTCGGGGCTTCCGGGCTGCTCGCGGGGTTTGTCGTGGTGGCGGGGCTCGCGTTGATCACGCGGGGGATGCATGTCGACGGGCTGGCCGACACCATGGATGGGCTCGGGAGTTATGGGCCGCCGGAGCGGGCCCGCGAGATCATGAAGAGTGGCGGGGCCGGGCCGTTCGGGGTGGCGGCTCTGGTGTTCGCGCTTGGGATTCAGGCGGTTTCGCTGGGGGTGCTGGCCCAGCAGGGGCGGTGGCTCGCGGTTGTCGTGGCCGTCGCCGTCGGGCGGGTCGCCGTGGTGCTGGCGTGTCAGAGGGGGATCGAGGCGGCTCCGGGGGCCGGGTTCGGAGCGCTGGTGGCGGGGACGCAGTCGCCGGTGGTGGGGTACGGGTGGGGCGTGATCGCCTGTGCCGCAGCGGTGTTCGCGACCGGGATTGCCTGGCAGGGGCCGGTGGCGGTAGTGCTGGGGCTGGTGGGGGCCATGGTGCTGGTGCGGCATTGCGTGCGGCGGTTCGGGGGGTTGAACGGCGATGTGCTCGGCGCCGCACTGGAATTGAGCGTCACGGTGGCCGCGGCCGCGCTGACGCTGGGTCGCTGAGCCCGGCTCGGGAACGCGTTCGGGCCTTGGCGGGGTAGGGATTCGGACACTCGTATAACAGTTCGTCCTCCGTTCGCAATCCGACCGACCCGTGGCCGCGAATACCTTCTGATCGCATCCACCCGGCCGGAACGGAGTCGCGAAATGCTCGGAATTCTGTTGCAGCTGGGGGTATTGGCACTGTTCGCGGGAGTCGCGGTCGGGATCTTGGTGCTGGGGGACCGGGTGCGCCCGAGGTCCTGGCGGCACAGCGACGATTCCGCCGCGGGCTCCATGACCTTGGACATGGTCAATATGTTCTTCGCCGCGATCGTGGCCTTCGTGGTGGTGATCCTGTGGCAGCAGTACGACACCTCGCACGCGCACACGGTGGCGGAGGGCAAGGCGCTGGTCACCGTCTACGAGACCGCCAACGGCATGCCCGAACCGGACCGCAAGCAGATCCATGCCCTGGTGACCGCCTACACCAAACAGGTGATCGGCGACGAGTGGAAGGTGATGGACGAGCAGCGCCGCCTGAGCCCGGCCGCGCAGTCCACCCTGGACGATCTGCGCGAGGCCGTGGACGCCGCGCCCGCCGCCGGCCCGGACGCCAAGGCCACCCAGGACAAGGCCGCCACCGCGGTCGAGGCGATCGCCGACGCCCGCTACGACCGTGGCCTGGACGCGGGGTACCGGCTGCCCGGATTCCTCTACGTGGCCCTGTGGTTCGCGACCGGGATGCTGTTGTTCGGCACCGTGTTCTCCGGTGTCGTGGTCACCAAGCGCAGCATCCTGATGACCGGTCTGTTCGGTCTGGTGATCGGCGCGGTCATCGTGGCCGTCTATCAGCTCGATCGGCCCTTCTCCGGCGGCAATCACGTCGCCAAGGACGCCTACGAGCTCGCCCTCGCGCGCTTCCAGCACATCGCCGCGGAAACGCCGTCCAGCGGCGGCAGCCCCCGCTGACCGCCGCTCTCGCGTAACCAGCTCGGCTTTTCGGAGGCACCCGTGAACGGAAACCGCAGAACAGCACGAGGATTCGCAGCGGTCCCGGTGGCCGCGGCGCTGCTCGCCCTCCATCCCGGCATCGCCGCCGCCGACCCGGGGGTGCCGTCGATCGGGGAGATCGTCAGCGGCAGCGCGGGCGGGGGAGCGCCGGATCCCGGTGACACCGCCGCGCCGATCGACCCTCCTACCGGCAGCGCGCTCGGCCTGGGCGCCGGCAGCGGCAACTCCGGTAGTCAAAGCCGGCCGGGCGGCCGGATCGCGACCGGTAACCCCGCAGGCCAGCATCCGATGGCCGCACTGGACCTCGGCAGCAGCAGCCCGGACATCCCACGCGAAACGACCGTGGGGGCACCGGATCTCGCGCCACCGGCCCCCGAAGCGCCCGCGACCCCGATCGCCATCCCCAACACCCTCGGCGGCCTGCTGGGCCTCGACTCGGGCAGCGTCCTCACCGCCTGCGCGGGCAGCGCCGTGGTCGGCAGTGCCGCACTGGGTCTGGGCATCCTCACCGGCAGCGGCATGGGTTCGGGCCTGATCGGCCCCGGCTTCATCCCCGGCTCCAGCGGGCTGGTCGGTCCGGGTTCGGCCGGAGCGGGCAGCGTGGTGGTCGGCAGCGCCGCCACCGGCAGCGCCCTGCTGACCTGCATGCTGTTGCTACCCGTCCCGATGCCGCCGGAACCCGGTATCCCCCTGCTGATTCCGCCACCCGCCCCCGCCGTGATCCCCGCCGCCGCGCCCGTCGTGGCACCACTCCCCGAGGTGGTCCCGCCCGCACCGGTGCCGGTTCCGCCCCCGCCCCCACCGGTCGAGTACGCCGCACCGGAACCCCCGCCACCACCGGTCAATCTGACCGCGCTCCAGGTCATGACGGTCATGATCATCACCATCATCGCCGGCGCCCGCGCCCGCATGGCCCGCGCTCATCACGCGCCCGCGGAGTGATGGCGCGCTGGGCGACCGGCGGTGCGCTTGGTTGCAGGCCCGGCTCAGGACAGCTTCTCCAGCTTCGGGACCTCCCACTTCCCGTTCAGCACGCTTTCCTTCGGCGCGTACAGCCGCAGCGTGAGGGAGAACCGCCCGGACTCCGGGATCGGCAGCCAGTGCCCGGCCGGAACCTCCGGCCCGGGATCAGCGCTCTGCACCGCGATCGCGACGGTGCCGTCCGCGGCCGGTGCGAGCGGGACCAGATGCCCGACCGAGTAGATCCGCGCGGGGTTCTGCACCAGGTACGAGTCGCTGTCATAGGCGGTGAGTGACCAGAACGCCCCCACCGGCGGCAGCTGGTCCTTGGCGAAGGTGACCCGGAATCGGCTGTCGCCGTCGGCATTCGCGTTGATCGTCGGATACACCGCGTCCCGGGGCAGATTCGCGCCCAGGCCGAGTGCGGCCACCTGCGCGCGCAGCGGATAGTCGGTGCCGTAGGCGCCGACCTCCAGGTTGAACAGCCACCCGTTCTGATACTGCGCCTTGGGATCCCGGTACTCGGTGAGCGCGCGGCGGCCGTCGGCGAGGCCCGCGTTGAGCACGTCCGCGGGCACGGTGGCCGCCCCGCCCGGCGTGATGCCGATGGTGGCGAAGCGCTTCATGGCGTCGGCGTCGTCCTCATCGGCGGGATTGATCGCCATGACCGCGCACATGCGCGCGAAGAACGTGGGCCCGTCCATGGCCCCCACCATCTGCGGGGGTGCGCCGCCGCCCGCGGCCGCCGCCCCCGGACCGCCCTGTACCGCACCGGAATTCCAGACACTGAGCGGGGCCAGTTTCAATTGGCGCTGAAGCCTCCGCACATGCTCGACATCGCCCTCGCCCTTGTATTCGATGCGACCCAGCAGCCAGGTGGTGCCGGTCGGCATGGCCAGCTGGGTCATGCCGTGGGGCACGGTGCCCTTCCAGCCCGGTCCCGTGACGAGATAGGTGTAGGGCGGCTGCTCCGGCGCGTTCTTGACGCGCGGGTTGGTGCTGGCGGGATCGTGCACCGTATTGGTCCAGGCGTCCAGGAACTGCATGAGCCAGTACCGGCCGGATTCGATGGCGGGCACCTGCAACACCATCGGCTCGGGCCGCAGATCCAGCCAGGCCTGCGAGTACAGGGTGTCGAGGTTGAGCCGCACCACCTGCCGCGCGTCCGGGGTGGGCGGGTTCTGGTGCACGAATTGGTTTGCCGGGCCGCCGGTTTCGCGGGTGACATCCATCAGGACCAGCGGGTAGCCGAAGACGTAGGCGTCGGCCGCGATGTCCTTGGGGTCGTGGGAGGCCGCGGTGGTCGTCGCGGTGGACCCGTTGTCGGAGGTGGAACAGGCGGCCAGCCCGAGGGCTGCCGCGGTCGCCGGGCCCAGTCCGAGGAACCGGCGACGCGAGACGTGCGCGAAGGGGTCGCTCATGCCTGCACCGTACTGCCGCGACCGCGGGTTATCCCGGAGCCACGATCGGCAAAGTTCGAACAGCCTCGGCGGCCTTCCTCGTGAACACGTCCCAGTGCGGTTGTGAGAGATCGTTCACGCCGATGCGGACCATTTCATGCACCGTAGGCGAGCGGTCGTCGGGGCCGGAAGATTTTGGTTCCCCAGGATCGCAATCATTGCCCGGCGATTACCCGAACGGTTGCATGGCCGGGTTCGATTTTCACCAGTCACGAATCAATACGAATATGCGGGAGCACGAGTGAAATTCCATCGGGTACTGGCGATCCCGGTCCTGGTAGCAGCCGTCGCGAGCCTCACCCTCACGGCTTGCGGCAGCGGCGACGACTCCGGCGGCAGCACGGTGCGCATCGGCACCACCGAGTCCGATCCGCACTGGGACGTCTTCAAGGACAAGGCCAAGGAACAGGGCATCAACCTGAATATCGTCCACTACTCGGACTATTCGCAGCCGAATACGGCATTGGCGCAGAAGCAGATCGATGTGAATCTGTTCCAGCACCTCCAGTTCCTGGGGCAGTACAACGTGGCCAACAATCAGGATCTGACGCCGATCGGGGCGACGCAGATCGTGCCGCTGGGGCTGTACTCCAAGAAGCACAAGTCGGTGGCCGAGATCCCGCTGGGCGGGGAGATCGCCATACCGAACGATCCGACCAATCAGGCGCGGGCGCTGTTCGTCCTGCAGGCGGCCGGACTGCTGAAGATCAACGGTGCTGTTCGCCAGCCGACGCCCGCCGACGTGGACAAGGGCGCGTCCAAGGTCAAGGTGACCGCGGTCGACGCGGCGCAGACGGCGCTTTCGCTGGAGTCGGTGGACGGGTCCGTCGTCAACAACACCTACCTGCTCAAGTCCGGCATCGATCCGAAATCCGCGCTGTACAAGGATGATCCGGGCAATCCCGGTGCCGAGCCGTACATCAACGCGTTCGTCACCCGGGCCGCGGACAAGGGCAATGCCACCTACCTGAAGCTGGTGGACATCTTCCACAGCCCCGAGGTGCAGAAGTCGGTGCGAGAGGACTCCAAGGGCACCGCGCTCGAAGTGACGAAGAACGGGCCCGAGCTGGAGCGGATCCTGGCGCGGGTGCAGCAGACCATCCGCGATACCAAGTGAGCGACGACAGTGCCGCGGCCGTCGAATTCCGCTCGGTCACCAAGGTCTTCCGGACCGGCAAACAGCGCCACACGGCGCTCGACGGCATCGACCTGCGCATCGAGCGGGGCGAGATCTTCGGTGTGATCGGCTATTCCGGCGCGGGCAAGTCCACGCTGGCCCGGTTGATCAATGCCTTGGAGCAACCCACCGGCGGCACCGTGCTCGTCTCCGGCGACCCCATAACCGGCGTCCCGGAATCGCGAGTGCGGCAGCTGCGCCGCGATATCGGCATGGTGTTCCAGCAGTTCAACCTGTTCCGCTCGCGCACCGCCGCCGGCAATATCGAATACCCCTTGAAGGTGGCGGGCTGGCCGCGCGCGCGGCGTAAGGCGCGCGTGGCGGAACTACTGGACTTCGTGGGACTTTCGGACAAGGCGCGCAGTTACCCGGACCAGTTGTCCGGCGGCCAGAAACAGCGCGTCGGCATCGCCCGGGCACTGGCCACCTCGCCGTCATTGCTGCTCGCCGACGAGGCGACCTCGGCGCTGGACCCGGAGACCACCGGCGAGGTACTGCGACTGCTGAAGAAGATCAACCGCGAGCTCGGCGTCACCATCGTGGTCATCACGCACGAAATGGACGTGATCCGCGCGGTGGCAGACCGGGTGGCGGTGCTGGCCGAGGGGCGCATCGTGGAGTTGGCCAGTACGTTCGAGGTGTTCTCGGCACCCGCCGCCGCACCCACCCGATCGTTCGTGGAGACGGTCCTGCACAACCGGCCGACCGCCGACGAACTACAACGGCTGGGGGAGCGGTGCGCCGGCCGATTGGTGACCGTTGCCGTCGACGACGAGAACGGGATCGGTCCGGCCCTGGCCTCCGCCGCGGCCCAGGGCGTGAGCTTCGAGATCGTCTTCGGCGGCGTGAGCACCTTGCAGGACAAAACCTTCGGCAGCCTGACCCTCGCCCTGGACGGCCCGGAGGACGCCGTGCGCCAGGTTGCCGAGCGCCTCGAGTCGGGTCGGTCCGTCCGCGGCGTGGCGGTGGCGGCCGAGAGCGATCGGAGGAGCGCATGACCGGCGGTGCGAGCAGTCTGGCTGCCGTGCATACGGATTGGGATCGGCTACGGCCCGTGCTGAGTGAGGCGGTCGGCACCACGATCTACCTGGTACTGCTCACCTTCGTTGTCGGCGGCACCATCGGGCTGGCATTGGGGACCGCGCTCTATACGACCCGGAAGGGCGGGCTGCTCGCCAACGCGCCGCTCAATCTGGTATTGAACGTGCTGGTGAATGTGGTGCGGCCGATTCCGTTCATCATCTTGCTGGCCGCGCTGGGGCCGGTGACGCTGAAGGTGATCGGGACGACGATCGGGACGGATGCGGCGGCGTTCGTGATGATCGTGGCGGCTTCGTTCGGGATCGCGCGGATTGTCGAGCAGAATCTGGTGACTGTGGATCCGGGGGTGATCGAGGCGGCGCGGTCGATGGGGGCGGGGCCGCTGCGGATCATTCTCAGTTTGCTGATTCCGGAAGCGTTGGGGCCCTTGGTGCTCGGGTACACCTTCATCGTCATCGCCATCGTCGACATGTCCGCGATGGCGGGGACGGTCGGTGGTGGCGGGTTGGGTGACTTCGCGCTGGTCTACGGCTATCAGCGGTTCGACTGGCAGGTCACGCTGGTGGCGACGTTGATCATTGTCGCCGGGGTGCAGGGGATTCAGTTCCTCGGCAACTGGCTGGCCCGCCGGGTGCTGCGCCGGTGAGAGAACATCATGGCCGCACCCCCGGATGAGGTGCGGCCATGATGTGCGGCCTGACTACAGGTTGACCGGGTAGGCCGGCTCCTGGATCTCGGGCTTGATCCGGTTCTCCACGAAGATGCCGTGCCAGATCATGAACACGATGAGCGTCCACAGGCGGCGGCTGTGGTCGACCGGACCGGTGCGGTGCGCCTCCAGCATGGCCAGGATGGCCTGCCTGTTCAGCAGGTGGTCGGTGCCCGACTCGGTGATCTGGGCGCGTGCCCAGTCGTAGAGTTCCGGGCCGCGCAGCCAGTGCCGCAGCGGCACCGGGAAGCCGAGCTTGGCCCGATTGAGCACATGCGGCGGCACGATGTCGGTGAGCGCCCGGCGCAGCGCGTACTTGGTGGTCTCCTTGGTGATCTTCTGGTCCACCGGGATCTTCTCGGCGACCTTGAACACCTCGGGGTCCAGGAACGGGACGCGCAGCTCCAGCGAGTTGGCCATGGTCATCTTGTCGGCCTTGACCAGGATGTCGCCGCGCAGCCAGGTGAACAGGTCCAGGTGCTGCATGCGCGCCACCGGGTCCCAGTGGTAGCCCTGCATGGCGTAGATCGGGGCGGTGACGTCCTGGTGCGTCCACTCGGGCCGGAACTCGCGCAGCACCGAGCGCAGCTGGGCGTCGTTGAAGCTGCGCGCGTTGCCGTAGTAGCGCTCTTCCAGGGTGAGCGAGCCGCGGTGCAGCAGGCTCTTGCCGCGGGTGCCTTCCGGAATCCGATCCGACACCTTGCCCGCCAGCTTGCGCAACGGCTTGGGCAGGTAGTCGAAGGGCTTGAGCGACAGCGGTTCCCGGTAGATGGTGTAGCCGCCGAACAGCTCGTCGGAGCCCTCGCCGGAGAGCACCACCTTGACGTGCTTGCGGGCCTCCTTGGCCACGAAGTACAGCGGCACCAGCGCCGGGTCGGCGACGGGTTCGTCGAGGTACCAGACGATTTCGGAGATGGCGGCCGCGTACTCCTCGGGGGAGACCATGCGGATGTAGTGCTTGGCGCCGATGGCCTCGGCGGTCTCGGCGGCCACGTCGGCCTCCGAATAGCCCTGCCGCTCGAACGCCGAGGTGAAGGTCAGCAGGTTCGGGTTGTGGCGGATGGCCAGCGCGGCGATGGCGGTGGAGTCGATGCCGCCGGACAGGAACGCGCCGACCGTGACGTCCGCGCGCATGTGCTTGGCGACGGAGTCCTCGAGCGCCTCGGCGATCTCCTTGTAGCGCTTGGTCTCCGAGCCCGCCGCGAACTTCTGCACCCGGAACTGCGGGTTGAAGTAGCGGGTCACCTGCGGGGCGCGGCCGGGCTCGACCCAGGCGTAGCAGCCCGACTCCAGGCGGCGGATGTCCTTGTGCAGGGTCTCGGCCTCGGGCACGTACTGCAGCACCGTGTAGTGCTCGAGCGCGCGCGGGTCCAGGGCGTCGGACAGCTCCAGCGCCGGGAGCAGGCCCAGCAGGCTCTTCTTCTCGCTGGAGAAGGCGGTGCCGCCGGCGCCGGTGGCGATGAACAGCGGCTTGATGCCGAACGGGTCGCGGGCCAGGAACAGCTTGTTCAGCTCGGTGTCCCAGATGGCGAAGGCGAACATGCCGCGCAGCCGGCTCGGGGCCTTGGCGCCCCAGTAGTGGAAGGCGGCCATGATGGCCTCGCCGTCACCCTCGGTGCGGAACATCGGCGCGTCGCCGAACTCGGCCTCGTGGGCTTCCTTCAGCTCGGCGCGCAGCTCCAGATAGTTGTAGATCTCGCCGTTGAAGGTCATGGCGTAGCGCTCGGGGTTCTCCGGGGGACCCCAGCGCAGCGGCTGGTGCGAGTGCTCGATATCGATGATCGACAGGCGGTTGAAGCCGAAGATCATGCGCTCGTCGTTCCAGGTGCCCCGCTCGTCCGGGCCGCGGTGGCGCTGACAGTGCAGCGCCTCGTACACCTGTGCAGCGGTGGTCTCGACCGTCCGCCCGTCCGGAGTAGTAGCTGTGCTAGCTGTCAGAAATCCGAGCAGACCACACACTGCGCCGAGAACCTCTTTCCGGAGTCATAAGGATTGGGGCGTACCCGCACGGGCACGCTGCACGCGAAACCTACTGCCCGAGTATGCCGTACCGGTGCCGATCCCGCCGCCAGAGCCCGTATCCACTGCATATGAGGTTTCCGGAGTGTCGGACAGGACCCCGTCGCAACGGGGGGCCATTGTTGGTCTACGCTGCGTAGTACTTGGGAAACTCTCAGGGTCGGTTGCGCGTTCGCGTGTACCCTTCCCCGAGCTCCCGAACTGTGCTGATTATGTGTCGTCCGGCGGAAGGGAGCCCGGGCGGCGCGGTGTCGGAATGACGACCAGGAAGGCGTTGAGCGTGGCGCACAAGGCGAGCGAGGCGATAGGGGCACGACCCGCCCAGGGTCGGCGGGGCCGCATCCTTCGGCGGGCCGGGCTGGCGGTGTCCTTGGGGATGACCGCGATGCTCGTCTCCGGCTGCTCGATCGACAACGTTTGGCTTCGATTCGGCTGGCCCTCGGGCATCACGCCGCAGGCCACCAGGATGCGCGAGCTGTGGACCTGGTCCGTGCTCGCCGCGCTGGCGATGGGTGTGCTGGTCTGGGGTCTGACCTTCTGGACCATCGCGTTCCACCGCAAGAAGGCGAACTCCCCGGAGTTCCCGCGGCAGACCGGTTACAACGTGCCGCTGGAGCTGAGCTACACGGCGATCCCGTTCGTGATCATCGCCGTGCTGTTCTACTTCACCGTCGTCGTGCAGAACTACGTGCACGAGAAGGTCGAGAACCCGGACGTCGTGGTCGACGTGACGGCGTTCCAGTGGAACTGGAAGTTCGGCTACCAGAAGGTCGACCTCAAGGACGGCTCGCCGGTCTGGGACGGTGTCGACACCGAGCGCCAGGACATGAACCAGGACATCAAGGATCGCTACAAGGAAGCGACCAAGGATGGCCACCCGCAGCCGGGCCCGAACAACGGCCTGCCCGCGAACGACATCTCCTACCTGCACTACGACAAGGTCGAGACCGTTGGTACCTCCAACGAGATCCCCGTCCTGGTGCTGCCCTCGGGCAAGAACATCGAGTTCCAGCTGGCCGCGGCCGACGTCATCCACTCGTTCTGGGTGCCGGAGTTCCTGTTCAAGCGCGACGTGATGCCGAACCCGAAGCAGAACAACTCGGACAACGTCTTCCAGATCACCAAGATCGAGAAGGAAGGCGCGTTCGTCGGCCGTTGTGCCGAGATGTGCGGCACCTTCCACTCGATGATGAACTTCGAGATCCGGGTCGTCTCGCCGGACGACTTCAAGAAGTACATGGACGCGCGGATCAAGGACCACAAGACCAACGGCGAGGCGCTCTCCGCGATCGGTCAGTCGCCGGTGGCGACCTCCACCAAGCCGTTCAACACCGACCGCAAGGCGCGCGGCAACGAGCTCGCCGACGCCAAGTGAGGATGAACTGACATGAAGGTCGAAGCTCGCATCTTCGAACTGCTCACGGTCTTCTTCGTGATCGTGGCCGTGATCTACGGCTACTTCACGGGCCAGTCCCGCACCGGCGTCGAGTGGGCGGGCACCACCGCCATCGTGCTGACCGGTGGTCTGGCCCTGATCGTGGCCACCTACTTCCGCTTCGTCGCCCGTCGTCTGGACCTGCGTCCCGAGGACTACGAGGAGGCCGAGATCGTGGACGGCGCCGGCGACCTGGGCTTCTTCTCGCCCGGTTCGTTCTGGCCCATCCTGCTGGCCGCCGCGGGTTCGGTCACCGCGCTGGGCCTGGCGTTCTTCCAGTTCTGGCTGATCGGCATCGGCGTCGTCTGCGTCCTGGGCGCGGTCGCCGGTCTGGTCTTCGAGTACCACCTGGGCCCGGAAAAGCACTGAGCCGAAGCAAGACCCGAAGCGCCCCATCCGAATCCGGATGGGGCGCTTCGCCGTTCAGGGGCGATTCAGATGCCGAGCGCGTGCTTGAGCCGGGTGGTGCGCGGTGACATCGACGCCAGCCCCAGCAGGGCGCGCGGGAACCGCGGTGGCAGCTGGGCCGGGCGGGTGCGGATGGCGGTCTCGATCCACCGGGCGGCCTCGGCGGGATCGATGGTCCCGTCGTCGGCGTGCGCGCGAGCGCTGGTGGCGTCGTTGAAGATCGGGTACTGGACCGTGGAGACGTGGATGCCGCGCGGGGACAGCTCGGCGTCGGCGCACTGGCCGAAGGTGGTCCAGGCGGCCTGGGCGGAGGCGTAGGAGGCGAAGTTCGGCGCGGCCCCGGTCTCCGGGCTCCAGGGGCCGACGTTCACCACGTGGCCGGAGCCGCCCGCGAGCATGGCGGGGAGCAGGCCCAGGGTCAGGCGCAGCGGGCCGAAGTAGTAGGCGGCCATCATGCGCTGGTAGTCGCGGAAGCGGTCCAGCGATTGCAGGACCGGGCGGCGGGCGGGGCGACCGGTGTTGTTGACCAGCACGTCGATGGTGTCGAATTCGGTGAGCAGCCACTCGACCAGCTGGTCGACATCGCCGAGGGCGGCGATGTCGCAGCGGTACCAGTGGGCGCGGCCGCCGGATTCGATGATGGTGGCGCATTCTTCGACCAGCTGGGAGCCTTCGCGGGCGACCAGGATCACCTCGGCGCCGTGAAAACCGAGTAGTCGGGCCGTTTCTCGGCCGATCTCGGCGGTGGCGTCGGTGATGACCACGCGTTTGCCCTCGAGCGGGCGTTCGCCCTCGGGGTCAGCGGTGGTGCGGGGGCGGCGGGCAGCACGGAATTCGATCATGGGACAGGCAACCTTCATCTGAGGATTGAGCATGAACCATGCACCGATACCCCGCCGACAGTATCGATACCGCCGCGTCTCCCGGCTGCCAACCGATAGCTGATTTGCGCTACGCGATTGCTGGGTGAGCGGCGGAACACATTCTATTCGGTCGGGTCATAACGCCGTGCGCGTTCGGCGACACAGATCTCGTCGATTCCGGACACGATGTCCCGCAACAGTTCCGAGGGCAGCGCCGCCGGGCGCAACCGGCAGGTGAAGGTGATGAAGCCGTGGTCCTCGTTGTCGAGTTCGCGCAGGTAGCGGGAGCGCACACCGTAGGTCATGGCCGAGATCACGGTGAAGCAGCCGGTGCGCTCGCGGTGCCCGGAGAACAGGTCGTGCAGGCCGTGGAAGACCCGCGCGTAGTTGGACATGGGCGCGAAAAGCGAGATGCGGTAGGCCGGGCCGCGCTCCGAGGAGCTGATCACGGTGTCGGCCAGGTACTCCGCGTCGCGCAGGGTCAGCACCTTCGGAGCGAACATGAGCGCGCCCGCCGCGGCATTGCGGACCGGCATGCCGGCGCGGCCGCCCGCCGAGGCGGCGATGGCGCCCAGCGACTTCCGGGCCCGCGCGCCGACCTCACGCCGGGCGCGCAGCGACAGATTCGGGGTGGTGGGGTGCAGGCTCGACCACTGGCCGAAGCGGACCGTGCCCAGCTGCACGGTGCCGGTGCCCACCGGGCGCGCGACCTTCAGCGGCGCGGTGTCGATCCAGCGGCCCACCTGCAGCATGGAGTTGCCCGGGGACTGGATCTCCCGGTAGGAGTGCTCCACCCAGGTGTCGAAGTCCAGGAAGCGGTGCGCGTCGGTGGTGAGCCAGGTGCGGTCCTTGTCCACACCGGTCACCTCGAGGGTGAGCGCGGTGATGATGCCGGTGCGCCCGCCGCCGCCCAGGATCTTGCGGAAGCGCTCGGCGTGATGGGTGCGCCCGCAGGTGCCGAAACGGCCGTCCTGATCGACGTACTCGAGTTCGGCCACATTGTCGGAGAACATGCCGAAGCGATGCGACGCCGCCGACAGCCCGCCCACCGCCGCGAATCCGCCCGCGGTGATGTCGCGATGGTCACCCACGATGGGCAGCCCGAGCCCGTGCGCGCCCAGGGTGCGGTCGATATCGGACAGCCGGGCCCCCGCCTGCACGCGCACAGTTCTGGCATCGGCGTCGACCACCTGCACGCGGTTCATCTTCCGCATGCTCAGGGTGGTGCCCTGCACCGGCAGTCCGAACTCCTCGTCCGGACGTTCCCCACCCCGGATGATCAGCGGTTTCGTCGAACGACGTGAATCCCGAACGGTCCGAACCACATCCGCGGTGTCGCGGGGCAGAAACTCGTCGGGGTGGGTGGAGACGGGCGTGCTCATGGCGCTACAGCTAACCACAACCGCGCGAATTACGCTCGCGCGTAGAGTCCGGCCTATGAGTTTCCTGGGTGGGGTTTTCGGGTCGCCGCGAAATCGGTTCGGCAAGAAGATCTTGGAGCAGGTGCGGGGGTACGACGCGGTGGAGTTCGCGCAGTTCGACGCGGAGGCGTACGAGATCGCCTACCGGCTGACCAACGGGTACGCGGCGAAGCTGAATCTGGACACGCTGTATCGCCGGTTCGACGGGAAGATCAACGCCGAACTGTTCGAGGCCGTCGACGCCCTGCTGCTGCCGCCCGACGCCCCCGAGGGCTGGGGCGAGGTGGCGCCCAAGCTGCGGCCGGTGCTGCGGCGGGCCGGCTACGGGGCGGTGCAGGTCGCGGGGGTGGCGGGCCGCGATCTGGTGCTCACCCGGCCCGCGCTGCCGTACCTGTCGGAGCTGGTGGTGATCGATCTGCCCAGCACCGTGCAATTCGTGACCCGGCAGGATCTTTCGCGCTGGGGCGTGGACGACGAGCAGGTGTACGCGGTCGCGCACGCCAATCTCACCGAGCTGGCCATGAGCACGCTGACCGCCTTCGATCCGGGACAGGGAGTGCGGGTGCTGGACTTCGCCGACGACGGCGAGAACTATGTCGGCTCGCTACCCCTGGTGGCGGGCTGGCTGGCGGGGGTGCGGACCCGAACCGGCGGCACGCCACTGGTTTTCCTGCCCGGCCATCTCGGCATGCTGGTGGTGCTGGGGGCGACGCCCGAGGCGCTGCCGCAGTTGCTGACGCTGGCGACCGAACGGCACGAGGCCGCGCTGCGCCCGCTGTCGGCGGTGCCCTACACCGTGGACGACAACGGGGACCTGATGCCGCTGCGGGTGCCCGAGGATCATCCGGCGTACGCCGGCATCCGGCACGCCCAGGCGCAACTGGCCGTCGGCGCGTATCGCACGCAGACCGAGAAGCTGCGCGCCGAACCCGACCGAGAGGGCGCGATCATGGAGCTGCTGCACGTCCGCGCCCCCGATGGCGGCGAATACACCATGACCTCCTGGACCGACGGCACCACCAACCTGCTGCCCGCCGCCGACTACATCTGCTTCGTCACCGGCGAGGGCGACGTCTTCCGGGTCGCGTGGAACGACGTCTCCGGCCTCGTGCCACTGGAACTCGCCGACGAATACGACCCGCCGCGCTTCCGCGTCCACGACCACCCACCCGCCGACGTCATGACCCGGCTACGCTCGCTCGCCCTGTGATTCGCCAGGGGCGCAACGATTCCGGCCGGACGTCCGGTTCGCCGCCGCGCGAGGCATTGGCCGCCACGGTGCGGCGCGCTCGCCAGCGGTGCGGCGCGTCATCGGCGTGGCGGGATAACTTCACAACTGTGTCATCCGGGTCGGCTAGGGTCGCGGCGTGGACAGGGCGCAGCTGACAGCGGATATGGCGGCCGGAGCGAGACCGGAGTTCCTCTTCTTCTGGGGGCACACCCGCACCCCCGGGCACGAGGTCGGCACATGGGTGCTCAGCCAGTGGTGGCCCGTCGACTTCACCGTGGACGGCCAGACCTACTCCAGCGCCGAGCATTTCATGATGGCCGAGAAGGCCCGCCTGTTCGGCGACGAGGCCATGCGCACCCGCATCCTCGCCGGCGGCACCCCCGCCGACGCGAAACGCCTGGGCCGCGCCATCTCCGGCTTCGACCAGGACACCTGGGAAGCCCACCGCTTCGACATCGTGCTGCGCGGCAGCATCGCCAAATTCGGCCAGCACGACGCACTGCGCGACTTCCTGCTCGCCACCACCGAGAAGGTCCTGGTGGAAGCCGCGCCCCGCGACACCATCTGGGGCATCGGCCTGGGCGCGGAGAACCCCGACGCCGCCGACCCGTCGTTGTGGCGCGGCGAGAACCTCCTCGGCTTCGCCCTCATGGACGCCCGCGACGCGCTGGCCCCCGCCCGCCAGCTCTGACCCGGGCCTCGGCTGCCGGTCGCGAGACCGCGTGCACTCCCGCCGTCGCGCAGAACGGCTGAACCCGGGCTGCTCCGATCCTGGTGAGGGAGGATTGGGGCATGGAGACGGTGAGTGGTCGTGAGGTGTACTCGAATCGGTGGATCACGGTGCGGGAGGATGTGGTGCGCCAGGCCGATGGGGAGGAGTCGATCTACGCCTTCATCCGGAAGGCGGACTTCGCGATCGTGATTCCGTGGGATGGGGAGCGGTTCCATCTGGTGGAGCAGTTCCGGTATCCGTTGCGGCGGCGGTGCTGGGAGTTCCCGGGTGGCGCGGTGGCGGGGGAGAGCGAGATGGTCGAGGTGGCCCGGCAGGAGTTGCGGGAGGAGACCGGGCTGCGGGCGGGGACATTGACGGTGCTCGGGAAGGTGGCGCCGGCGCCGGGGACCAGTACGCACTACGGGACGGTGGTGCTGGCGACCGAGTTGACCGAGGGCGAGCACGAGCGGGAGCCGTCGGAGCTGGACATGGAGTCGGGGTGGTTCACCCGCGACGAGTTCGAGGACATGATCCGGGCGGGGGCGATCGTGGACGCGCAGACCGTTGCCGCGTATTCGCTTCTGCTGCTGCACGAGAAGGCGACCGGGCGTCCAGTCGGATAGACGGTTCATTACGTTCAAAAGCGGAAGATCCGCTGAAAGTGGATACCGATGGCCCTTGCGGCGTGACGCGGGCGGCGTTCAATGGTCGTCGCGGTCCACGCCTGAAAGGGCTCGGGGGTTGGTCATGGATCGTATTGGTGCACTCCGTAATACGAAGAAGTGATCATATGTTCGGAAGAACTCCCGCGGCCGCGCTGGCGGCCGTGCTGGTGACGGCGCCACTGGTGACGGGCCTGGCCGCGGCCCAGGCCGCACCGGCCACCGGTCCGGTGGCGGTCCCGGTCGCCACCCGCCACGACGACCAGGGTCCAGACCGCGACGGCGGCGGCGACCAGGGCGACGCCTGGTTCATCCACCACTGCAAGCAACGCCACGAATGGTGGCTGCCGCGCTGCATGCGTGACCGCAACGATATGTGGCACCGCGGCGACCCGCCGTCCACGGGCAGCTGGTAGTCCTCACCAGTCCAGCCGCGCGTACTCCTCGCTACCGAAGACGTGCCCCCAGAAGATGCCCGTCGGCCCGTCCGCGGGCAGCGTCGCGAGGTGGACGCTGGGTTCGGCGCCCTGCTCGGCGGTGCGGAAACCGCTGTTGCCGTTGAGATCCGTCGCCGTGTACCCGGGATTGGCCGCGTTCACCTTGATCGGGGTGTCCTGCAACTCCTGCGCGTACAGGACCGTCACCATGTTCACGGCGGTCTTGGACGAGGTGTAGGGAATCGCCGAGGGCATCTGGGAGAACACGCCTTCCGGGTCGGCGCGCGCGGTGAGCGAGCCGACTTCGCTGGAGACATTGACGATTCGGGCCGCCGCGGCGCGGCGCAGCAGCGGCAACAGGGCATTGGTGACGGCGACCATGCCGAAGACATTGGTCTCGTACACCTGACGCAAGGTGGCCACCGTTCCCGAGGACGCCTTGCCGTCGCCTTCCAGGCCGCCGGTGATGGCCGCGTTGTTGACCAGCACGTCGAGCCGGCCGAACTCGGATTCGATGCGGGCGGCGGCGCGGGCGACGGAATCCTCGTCGGTGACGTCGATCTGGATGGCGTGGGCGTCGGCGCCCTCGGCCCGCAGTTTGTCGGCGGCGGCCCGCCCGAGCCCGGGGTCGCGCGCGCCGATCAGGACGGTCATGCCGCGCGCGGCCAGCTGCCGGGCGGTCTCGTAGCCGATGCCCTTGTTGGCCCCGGTGATGAATGCTGTTTCGCTCATGGGAAAAGCTTCGCGCGGCAGCGGATTCGGAGGGAGGACCCGTTTGTACCACCCTGGATCGGAATACCGGCCCACACTGGAGCCATGGCTGACCGTAGCGAGCTCGCGGCCTTTCTCAAGGCCCGGCGCAACCGGCTGACCCCCACCGATGTCGGACTGCCCCTGGGCCTGAACCGCCGCGCGCCCGGCCTGCGGCGTCAGGAGGTGGCGCAGCTGGCCGGGATCTCGGTGGACTACTACATCCGGATGGAGCAGGCGCGCGGGGCGAAACCCTCGCGGCAGGTGCTGGCGGCGCTGGCCCGCGCGCTCATGCTGACCCTCGACGAACGCGAGTACCTGTTCCGGATCGCGGGGGAGGCGCCGCCGGCGGTGGCGGGGCCGAACAAGATTGTGCCGCAGGCGGTCCGGACCATCCTCGACGCCTTGGCGACCCCGGCCTACGTGGTGGACGCCACCTATGAGGTGCTCGCCTGGAACCGGGCCGCGACCCCCTTCGTCGGCGATCTCGACACCGTGCCCGGCCATGAGCGCAATATGATCCGCTGGATGTTCCGGGAGGCCGTCGACCACCCGCAGTGGGCCGAGGCCGACACCCGCGACTTCGCCCGCGCCCTCATCGCGGACCTGCGCGCGGCCTACGCCCGGTACCCGGGGCATCCGGCGCTCGCCGCGCTGGTCACCGAATTGCTGGGCACCTCACCGCGTTTCGCCGACATGTGGGGTGCGCACGAGGTGGAGGTGCGCCGCACCCACCGCAAACGGATCCGGCATCCGGAGCTGGGCCCGCTGGACTTCCAGTGCCAGGTCCTGCACATCTCCGACACCGATCAGCGGGTGATCGTCTACTGCGCGACCCCGCACAGCCGTACGGCGAGCATCTTCCACTCCCTGGCGGCGTCGACCGACCGCTGAAAGTTTGCCAACAATCGTTGGCCAACAACTGTTGACATGCAGCTGACCGGGTCGTACCGTCTTATTCAACAGACGTTGGCCAACAAGCGTTGGCAAGAATTGGGGAGATGTCATGAACGCAGTGCCCGCCACCGCCCAGGTCGTCATCGTGGGTGCCGGTCCCGCCGGCATGACCGCCGGCATCGCGCTCGCCGACGCGGGCGTGGAGGTGGTGCTGCTGGATCGGCTGGCCGAGGGGGCCAATACCTCGCGGGCGGTGGTGGTGCACGCTCGCACGCTGGAGGTGCTCGAGGAGTTCGGCGTCACCGCGCGGCTGCTGGAGCAGGGCCTCGTGGTGCCGAACTTCGTGATGCGCGACGGCGACCGGGCGCTGGCCCGGGTCTCCTTCGCGGGGCTGCCCACCGAATACCCCTACACCGTCATGATCGGCCAGGAGTCCACCGAGGCGATCCTGCTGGCGCGGTTGGAGAAGGCGGGCGCGCGGGTGATCCGGCACACCGAGGTCACCGGGCTCACGCAGGACGTGGACGGTGTCACCGTCGATTTCACCGATGCCGACGGGGTCGCGAATTCGGTTCGCGCGGACTGGGTCATCGGCGCGGACGGCATGCACAGCAAGGTGCGCGAGGCGGCCGGGATCGGCTTCACCGGCGCCACCTACCCCGAATCCTTCGTCCTCGCCGATGTCCGCATGGCCTGGCCGGAACCGCGTGACGAAGTCTCCCTGCAACTTTCGCCCGAAGGCGTCACCGTCATCGCTCCGCTGCCGGACGCGCGGCCCGACCGCTTCCGCATCGTCGCGACCGTCGCCGAGGCCCCCGAACACCAGGACCTCGCCTACGTGCAGGCTCTCGTCGACGCTCGCCGCCCGGGCGCGCACGCGAAGGTCGAGGAGATCGTCTGGAGCTCACGCTTCCGCGTCCACCACCGCGTCGCCGACCACTACCGCGCCGGCCGCGTCCTACTGGCGGGCGACGCCGCCCACGTCCACAGCCCGGCGGGCGGTCAGGGCATGAACACCGGCATCCAGGACGCGGTCGTCCTCGGCCGTCTGCTGGCCGCCGTGGTCGCGGGCGCCCCCGCCTCGCTCCTCGACGACTACGAGAAGACCCGCCGCCCAGTGGCTCTCGGCGTGGTCGCCTTCACCGACCGCGTCACCCGCATGGCCACCCTCCGCCCCCTGCCCGCCCGCCTGATCCGAAACCTGGTGATCAGCACCCTCGCCCGCATCCCCGCCTTCCGCCACCAGCTGGCCTTCCAACTCTCGGAACTCGCCAACCGCTGACCCGCACCAGGATTCGGCGGCCCGCACCGATCGGCGCGGGCCGCCTGTCGTCATGACCGTGGAACCGCCAGAGCGGCTTTCAGCTGCGCAGGGAGGCGGTGACGGTAGCGGCGGCGGCGATGGTGGCGGCGGCCAGGTCGTTCAGGCCCGCGGCGGAGAGGTTGGTGTCGGGGCAGGCGACGATGGAGGCGATGACGGGGCCGTCGGGGGAGAAGATGGGGGCGGCCACGGAGACCACGGCGTTCTGGTCACCGAGTTCGTCGGGGAGGTAGTCGATGGTGATGAGGTCGGCGATCATGGCGCTGAGGCGATGGCGCAGGGGATCGGTGACGGGGGAATGGCGTAGGGCGCCCAGGGCTTCCAGCATGGGGGCGGAGTCGTCGGCGAGGCGTTCCACCGAGTAGCCGCGGGCGGCGATGGCGTCGAGGACCGCGGCGAGGCGCTCGCGGTGGGCGGGGTCGGCGGCGGCCAGCCAGGCGGCGCGCTCGGATTCCGGTGCCCAGGCGACGAATTCGCGGCACACCGGCGGGGCGAAGGGCATGCGGCGGGCCGGGCGGATCCAGGGGGCGGAGGGGGTGCCGAGGACTTCGGTGATGACGATCGTGTCCGGGGCGGCCTCACCGGCTGTGGCCGGTCCGGGCTTGGCCGACGCGGCGGTGCGTGCGCCGCTCTGGAATTCGCGTTCGGCCAGGAACACCGGTACGCCGCTGTCCGCGACGAGGGTGTGCATCGCGCCGAGGGCCAGGCTGCGCACGGGGAAGGCGGTGTCGGCGCGGCGGGCCACGGCGAGTAACCCCAGGCCGAGGCTGTAGTTGCCCTCCGGGTCGCGGACGGTCCAGGCGTCGGCGCACAGCTGGGTGAGCACGGCGTGCGCGGTGGCGCGAGACATGCCGGTGGCGCGCACGATCGCGGCCAGCGACAGGCGTTCGCCGGAATGGCGGGACAGCAGCTCGATCGCCTGCACGACGCGGTGGGTCGGGGGCGACGCGCAGGGTTCGGACACCGTCGCGGGGGTGGAAGCCACTGGTGCGGTGGTGGATTCAGGCAACTCGATTCCTGCTGGTGTCGGTCCCGCGGGTGCGGGAGGGGCGCGCGGGAATCGTATCGGTCGGTGTATCGGTCACTCACAGCCGGGCGATGACGGTGCGCGCGAATTCGGGCGCGGGTATTGACCGTCGCCCGGGTGCCGACCTATCGTCGGTGTCACATTATCGAACAATAGCGTCGAATATTCGACACCGCAAGGGTTGGCAAGAACCCGACCGGTTCGACGGACGCGGCGAATGGGACGAGAGATGCGCACGGGATATGAGCTGTCGCACCTGAACGCCTTGGAGGCGGAATCGGTGCACATCATTCGAGAGGTGGCGGCCACCTTCGAGCGGCCGGTGCTGTTGTTCTCCGGCGGCAAGGACTCGGCGGTCATGCTGGAACTGGCGCGGCGGGCGTTCTGGCCCGCGCCGCTGCCGTTCGCCCTGCTGCACATCGACACCGGGCGCAACTTCGACGAGGTCATCGACTTCCGGGATCGCACCGCGGCGCGGCTGGGCGCTCAGCTGCTGGTCGGCAAGGTGCAGGACGATATCGACGCGGGCCGGGTCACCGAGCGCCCGGGCGAGACCCGCAACCGGCTGCAGACCGCCACTCTGCTGCGCAGCATCCGCGAGCACCGTTTCGACGCGGTCTTCGGCGGCGCGCGACGCGACGAGGAGAAGGCGCGCGCCAAGGAACGGGTGTTCAGCTTCCGCGACGAGTACGGCGCGTGGGATCCGCGGGCGCAGCGGCCGGAGGTGTGGAACCTCTACAACGGATGGCATCGGAAGGGCGAGCACATTCGCGTCTTCCCGCTGTCCAACTGGACCGAGCTCGACATCTGGGAGTACATCGACCAGGCCGAGGTGGAACTGCCGTCGCTGTACTACGCGCACCGCCGCACCGTGGTGGAGCGTGACGGAATGCTGCTGGCGGAGAACCGATTCCTGGAGTTCGGCGCGGACGAGCGCCGGTTCGAGGCGACCGTGCGCTTCCGCACCCTCGGCGACGCCGACTGCACGGGCTGCGTGGAGTCGGGCGCGTCCAACCCGGTCGAGGTGATCGCCGAGACCGCCACCACCCGCCTGACCGAGCGCGGCGCCACCCGCGCCGACGACCGGATCTCCGAGTCCGGCATGGAAGATCGCAAGCGAGAGGGCTACTTCTGATGCGCCGCAACCTGTTACGGATCGCCACCGCCGGCAGTGTGGACGACGGCAAGTCGACGCTCATCGGGCGGCTGCTGTTCGACTCCAAGAGCCTGTTCAGCGATCAGCTCGACGCCATCGAGCGGGCCAGCCTCTCGCGCGGCGGCGACGGGCCCGACCTGTCGCTGGTCACCGACGGCCTGCGCGCCGAACGCGAGCAGGGCATCACCATCGATGTCGCCTACCGCTACTTCACCACGCCGCGCCGCAAGTTCATCATCGCCGACACCCCCGGGCACGTGCAGTACACCCGGAACATGGTGACCGGCGCGTCCACCGCGGACCTGGCGCTGATCCTGGTCGACGCGCGCAAGGGCGTCTCCGAGCAGACCCGCCGCCACGCCTTCCTGTCCTCGCTGCTGGGGGTCGGGCACCTGGTGTTGTGCGTGAACAAGATGGACCTGGTCGACTGGTCGGAGCAGCGGTTCGAGGAGATCCGTTCGGAATTCGCGGATTTCGCCACCAAACTCGATGTCGGCGACCTGAGTTTCGTGCCGGTGTCGGCGCTGCTCGGCGACAATGTGGTCGATTCCTCGGCCAACACCGCCGAGTGGTATCCGGGGCCGCCGCTGCTGCGGCACCTCGAGGAAGTGCACGTCGCCTCCGACCGCAACCTGATCGACAACCGGCTGCCCGTGCAGTACGTGATCCGTCCGCACGGTGAGAGCCAGCGCAGTTACGCGGGCACCGTGGCGGGCGGCATCTTCAAACCCGGTGACGAGGTCGTGGTGCTGCCCTCGGGTCGCAGCAGCCGGGTCAACCAGATCTGGGGTCCCGGCGGCGGCAAGGTGGACGAGGCGTTCACCGGTATGGCCGTCTCGCTGACCCTGGACGACGAGATCGACATCGGCCGTGGCGATATGCTCGCCCGCCCGGGCAACCGGCCGCACACCGACCGCGAACTCGACGCCATGGTGTGCTGGTTCTCCGATGACACCGAACTGCGCGCGGGCAACTCGTACTCGATCCGGACCGCCACCCAGACCTCCAAGGTCGAGGTGACCGACCTGGACTACCGGCTCGACGTGAACACCCTGCACCGGCAGACCGACGCGGAATCGCTGGGGCTCAACGACATCGGGCGGCTCACCCTGAAGAGCCGTCAGGCGCTGCTGTTCGACCCCTATCGCGAGAACCGGGCCACCGGCAGCTTCATCCTCATCGACGAGGCCACCAACCAGACCGTGGCCGCCGGCATGATCACCGGCCGCTCCACCGGCGCGCCCAAGGTCGGGCACAAGGCCTCGAACGTGGTGTGGCACAGCTCCGCGGTGGAGCGCGGGCAGCGGCTCAGCTCCGGCGCGACCGTGTGGCTGACCGGGCTGTCGGGCTCCGGGAAGTCCACCATCGCGGTGGAATTGGAGCGGCAGCTCATCGCGTCCGGGCAGCCCGCCTACCTGCTCGACGGCGACAATCTGCGGCACGGGCTGAACAAGAACCTGGGCTTCACCGACGAGGACCGGCGCGAGAACATCCGCCGTGTCTCCGAGGTGGCGGCGCTGTTCGCGGACGCGGGCGTGGTCGCCATCGTCTCGCTGATCAGCCCCTTCCGAGCCGAACGGCGCGAAGCTCGAAAACTGCACGACGACAAGCACCTGCCGTTCCGGGAGATCTTCGTCGACACTCCGCTGGCCGAGTGCGAACTGCGCGACCCGAAGGGCCTGTACCAGAAGGCCCGCGCCGGGGAACTGCGCGAATTCACCGGCATCAGCTCGCCGTACGAGCGGCCGGAATTCGCCGACCTGACCATCACCCCCTCGGACGGGACGCCGTCCGAGATCGCCCATCGAATTCGAGAGACACTAGGGATCGCTGACAGCTGATGACAGACAATGACCAGACTCCGCTCACCGAGCCGTTCACCACGGCCGTCGCGGAAGCCGAAAAACTGATCGCCTCGGCGGATTTCATCCGTGATCCGCACGACCTGGCCGAGGGATACGACTATTTGCAGGCCGGTATCGCCGCGGTGCTGCAATTGTCCCGGGCGCACGGCACCTCGCACCCGTACCTGGTCACCGCGACCGGGCCCTACACCAAGATGGGCCTGGATAATCCGGACACGTTGTACTACAGCGCCAATATCGAACCGGGTGCGGAATACCTGCTCACCGGCGTGCGCGGCAGCACCGTCGACCTGAGTTTCCAGGTACTCAAGGGTGACTACACCGCTTCCGATGTGCCCAATGGCGACGACGCGTTCGACGACCGGCGGTTGCGGATCGATGCCGACGGCAGCTACCAGCTGCGTTTCGGTCCGCCCAAGGAGAACCCGGAGCCGAACTATTTCGTGCTCGCCGAGGGCGCGTCCATGCTGGCCGTGCGCGAGGTGTACGGCGACTGGAACACGGAGCGCAAGGGCACCATTCGCATCGAGCGGGTGGACACCATCGGTACCGCGCCGGTCGAAGCGGGCGTGGAACAGCTGCGCAAGCGGTACCGGGCGGCCGGGCGCATGCTGCTGACCCGGGTGCACACCTGGTTCAACTTCCCGAAATGGTTCTACCTGAACCTGCCGGTCAATACGCTGACCGAACCGCGGCTCACACCGGGCGGGCTGAGCACCCAGTACTCCTCGGTCGGGCACTTCGAGCTCGAGGACGACCAGGCGCTCATCATCACGGTGCCGAAATCCGATGCGCCGTACCAGGGATTCCAGCTGGGCAGCCGCTGGTACATCTCGCTCGACTACGTCAACCACCAGACCTCGCTGAATCATCAGCAGGCGCAGGTGGATCCGGACGGGATGATTCGCATGGTGGTGTCGGCGCGGAATCCGGGCGTCGCCAACTGGATCGAGACCACCGGGCGCAAACTCGGGATTCTCCAGTTCCGCTGGCAGCGGGTGTCGCGGACGATGACGCCCGAGGACGGGCCGACCATCGAACTGGTGCCGTTCGACAAGGTGGCGGAGAGCCTGCCGCACCATGAACTCAATCGAATCGACGAGGCCGGATGGCGTGAGCGGATCGCCGCACGCCAGCGCGCCTTCGCGGAAAGGATGCTCGGATGACGCAGGACAACTCTCGTAACTCGGGCCTCCACCTCCCTGCGGCCGGGCAAGCCCCTGAAACCCCGGGACGTCTGAAAACGGGTCTTCTTACGGGCAAGGTTGTTGTCGTCAGCGGCATCGGGCCAGGCCTCGGTCGTTCCATCGCGCTGGAAGCAGCGGCCGCCGGGGCCAAGGTGGTGCTGGCCGCGCGCACCGAATCCAAGCTGAAGGAGGTCGCGGAGGAGATCGCGGCCGAGGGCGGCGCGGAAACCCTGTGCGTGCCCACCGATATCACCGATGAGGCGACCGTCGAGAACCTCGCCAAGCAGACCCTCGAGACGTTCGGCCGGGTCGACGCACTGGTGAACAACGCGTTCAAGGTGCCGTCGATGAAGCCGCTGGCGCGCACCGACTTCGAGCAGATCCGCGAGAGCGTGGACCTGACCGTGCTCGGCAATCTGCGCATGACGCAGGCGTTCACGCCCGGGCTGGCCGAGACCAAGGGGTCGATCGTGATGGTCAACTCGATGGTGCTGCGGCACAGCGAACCCCGCTACGGCAGCTACAAGATCGCCAAGGCGGCGCTGCTGGCCATGTCCCAGACCCTGGCGACCGAGCTGGGGGAGAAGGGCATTCGCGTGAACAGCGTGCTGCCCGGCTACATCTGGACCGACCAGCTGAAGTGGTACTTCGCGGAGATCGCCAAGAAGTACGGCATCACCGAGGAGCAGGTCTACCAGCAGACCGCCTCCAAGTCCGACCTGAAGCGGCTGCCGCTGCCGGATGAGATCGCGCAGACCATCGTCTACCTGATGTCGCCGTTCGCGAACGCCGTCACCGGGCAGACCATCGACGTCAACTGCGGCGAATACCACGTCTGAGCAAGGAGTTTCATCACTATGACCGGACGTACCAACGTCGGCACCGTCGAGGATCTGCACGCCTCGGCCACCAAGGTCTGCGGGCTCACCGATTTCGGGTCCGATGACCATCACGAGGCTTTGGGTGTGCTGCTGGATTCCTACCAGCGCGACGCCGGGCTCACCGAGATCGGCTCCAAGATGAGCCGCTACTTCCTGCGCGGCGCGCTCGTCGCCCGCGCCCTGAGCGAAGCGTCCTGGAAGGCCAACCCGGCCTACGCCGAAACCAAGGTCACCCGGCCGATTTTCGTCACCGGCCTGCCCCGCACCGGCACCACCGCCCTGCACCGCCTGCTCGCCGCCGACCCGCAGCACCAGGCCCTGGAAATGTGGCTGGCCGACTTCCCGCAGCCCCGCCCGCCCCGCGACACCTGGGCCGACAACCCCGTCTACCAGGCCGTCGACAAGGGCTTCGCCCAGCACCGGATCGAGAATCCGGAATTCATGGGCGTGCACTACATGACCGCCGCCGAGGTGGAGGAGTGCTGGCAGCTGCTGCGCCAGACGGTGAAATCCATTTCCTACGAATCGCTGGCGTATCTGCCGACGTATTCGGAGTGGCTGCGCAAGCAGGACTGGACCGACGCCTACACCCGGCACAAGCAGAACCTGCAGCTGATCGGGCTCGGCGATGAACGGCGCTGGGTTCTCAAGAACCCCAGCCATTTGTTCGCGCTCGACGCGCTGATGAAGGTGTACCCGGACGCGCTGATCATCCAGACCCACCGCGACCCGGTCACCATCGTCGGCTCCTCGTGCAGCCTGTCCGAGCAGGCCACCGCGGGCTGGTCCACCACGTTCGTGGGCGAGAAGATCGGCTCCTCCCAGCTGGAGCTGTGGTCGCGCGGCCTGCGTGAGTTCAACACCGCCCGCTCCCGCTACAACCCGGATCAGTTCCTGGACATCGAATTCGACGACCTGCGGGCCGACCCGTTCGCGACCGTCGAGAAGATCTACTCGAAGTTCGGGCTGGACTACACCGACTCGGCGCGGACCGCGATGACCACCCTCGACGAGGAGAGCAAGTCCGGCGACCGCAAGCCGGTCCACAAGTACTCGCTCGCCGACTACGGTCTCACCGAAGACCAGGTCCGGGCCGAATTCGAGCTCTGACCAACCCCACTCGGACGGCCGGGTGCGCACCTCGCGCACCCGGCCGTTCGTGCTGTGCGGGGGTTGTCGCCGCGGTCGACTCGACCGTGAGTCTCCGCTGTCTCAGGTCGAGTGCGCGACCGGGGAGGTCACCGCGCTCACCCCGGCGAACAGTACGGTCAGGCCGCGCTGCATGATCGCTTCGACCTCGGCGAAATCGGTCGACTCGGCCGTGACGATCCAGTGCGTATAGGCCTGGCGGCTGGTCTGCACCACCAGCTGCGCGGGCAGTTCGCGCAGGAACGGATCGGTGCCGAGATCGATACGCGCGGCGAGGAATTCGGTGATCGGCTCGTAGAGCCATTCACCCCACTCCAGCCATCGCCGCCGGTATTCGGGCGTATTGATCATCAGGGTCATGAAGGTCCGGTCGAAGTCGAACGACTGCCGTTGATGGACCTCGGCGGTGAACGCGTGGGTCAGGACGTCGGCCGGCGCGGCGTCGATGGGCGCCTTCGCCAGCACCTCGCGGACGAGCTGTTCACTGCGACGGAACAGGGGGACCACCACGTCCTCCTTCGTCGCGAAGTATCGGTGGAAGGTGCGTGGCGCGATTCCGACCGTCTCGCAGATCCGGTCGACCGTCGCGGAGGTGTCGCCGTCGGCGACGAACAGGGCGTGGGCCGCGAGCGCGATGGTCAGGCGTAGGTCTTCGGCGCGCTTGCGGGCCAGTTCCGCCTTGGCCGGGTTGCTCACGACGAGTCCTCCTCATTCCTGGTCGCGCCTACCGTAACGCCGTACCGGCGGCCCCCGGTGCGACGGGCGGGAATCCGGGCAATGTGGTCATGCCGGCGGCCTCCGTGTCATATTCTGCCACGGCTGGCAGATTCTGACATTGGTTCGAAGGTAGGTGGAACGTGGCGACGACGACACGAACTCAGGACGCTCCAGCAGCCATGATCGATCGGGTGGCGTCGCTGCTCGATGCCTTCGATGGGCCGAGATCGCTGACCTTGGCGGAGATCGCGCGGCGGGCCGGGCTGCCACGGTCGTCGGCGCATCGGATTCTGCAGCGCCTGGTGGAACTCGGCTGGGTGGATCGTGAAGGTTTCGAGTACGGGCTCGGCTTGCGCATGTTCGAACTCGGTGCGCAGGTGGCCCCGCAACGCCGGTTGCGCGAGATGGCCGCTCCGGTGCTGACCGCGCTGCATCTGCGCACGGGTTTGACCGCGCACCTGAGCATTCTGGCCGGTCCGGACGTGCTGCACCTGGAACGATTCGGTCCACCGCCCGGGCCGGGAGCCGGATGGTCGGTCGGGGCCCGCCAGGCCGTGGCCCTCACCGCGCCGGGGCGGGCGCTGCTGGCCGGGCTCGACCCGCGGCGGTGGCCCGACCTGTCGTTCCACCCGGCGCCGACCTGTTACAGCGTGCGCTCGTCGCGGCAGCTGGCGCGGGAACTGGGCACGGTTCGCGAGCGTGGTGGCGTCGCGGTCGACTCGCAGGGCTGCGTGCTGGGGGTCACGGTCGTGGCCGCCGCCATCGGCGGGGTGGGCGAGAGCGCACCGGCCGCGGTGTCGCTGTCGGGTCCGGCCGGGTCGGTGTCGATCGAGAATGCCACGGCCGCAGTACGAAACGCCGCGGGCGACATCTGGCGACGCCTGGTGGGGTTGCGGCCGAACGCCCGCACCGGGAGAGTCTCCGGTGCGGGCGCGCTCGGTTCGTGACGGTTCGTGCGTTCAGTCGGTGACGGTTCGGTCGGCGAGCCGAAGCGAGCCGTCGCGGATCGCGGCGGCCACCGAATCACGCAGTGGGCCACAGCCGGCGAACAGCGGCTCGGGTCGCTGCGGGTTGCCCGCGGGGCGTTCCAGGCAGGCCATGCTCGCCACCGCGTTCCATTGAATGCTGGTCTGTTCCCGGCTGCTCTTGCGCACCTCGACCTGCGCGGTGCACGCGTGGCAGCGCACCGGGGTCATCGGTACGCTGCGCAGCCGGTCGTCCTGGCGGCGGATCATCGCTCGCCCCCGCCGCTCACGATACCGATGACGCGGCGGCGCGGGCCAGATTGGCTTGCACCTCGGCATTCCAGGCCTCGGCCGGGCGGGTGGTGTCGAGCTCGAATTCGAATCGATCGACCATCGCCGGTTCGATATCGGCCTGGTCGACGTAGAACTGCTCATACCAGCGGCGCAACTGATAGACCGGGCCGTCCTCCTCGCAGAGCAGCGGATTGTCGATGCGCGCCTTGCGTTTCCAGATCGCCACGTCCTGTTCGAAGCCGATCTTGACCCAGTCGCCCATCGCGCGAGCCCCGGCCATGGCCTGTTCGGCGTCGAGACCGGCGGGGATCTCGACCATGATGCCGTACTGCAGCACGAAGGAGTTCGCGTCGATCGGATAGTGGCAGTTGATCAAAACTGTTTTGTGGTCGCCGTTCTCGTAGCGATAGAGCAGGTCGTCGATCATGAACGAGGGCCCGTAGTACGAGGCGACCGACTGCGTGCCGAGCAGCTTCGGCTCACCGACCGGTCCCGGCAGATCCTCCCGCGCACCGCTGTCGAAGTACTGGGTCGCCACATGCCCTTCGAACACATTGCGGAAATAGGTGGGCAGCGAACCGTGCACGTAGAAGAAATGCGCCATATCGACGATGTTGTCGACGATTTCACGGCAGTTGGTGTCGACGACGGTGGTGTACCAGTGCCAATCGGTCCAGCCCGCGCTACCGGCGGCCTCGATACGCGGAATGGCGACGTCCGGGGGCGGCGGATTGCCTTCGGGGTCGTTCCACACGAACAGCATTCCGTCCTGCTGCAGCGTCGTCCACGCGGTTGTGCGTGCCAGTCGCGGAACCCGGCGGCCGTAGGGAATCTGCTTGCAACGCCCGTCCCCGCCCCAGCGCCAGTCGTGGAACGGGCACGCGATCTCGTCGCCCTTGACTTCGCCGTCGGACAGATCCCCACCCATGTGCCGGCAGTAGGCGTCGAGCACATGCACATCGCCGTCCGCACCGGCGAAGACCACCAGCTTGGTCCCGAACGCCTGAATGGAATGCGGCTTGCCGTCGGCGAAATCGCGGACCAACCCCAGGCAGTGCCAGCCTCGCGCGAAGCGGGCCGGCGCCGGCTCGGCTTCGACCCGGCGGATCTCATCATGCGTCGTTGTCATAGGTACCGTCCTCGTCCGGCGTGAATGCGGAACACCACCGCGCGGGCCCGCCATCGAACCGGCCCCCGCGTAGTCCCCGTTATATCCGTCGAAAAACCCGCTCCGCGCAGATGATTTCACTCACTGGAAGACCCCCGAAACCTCACCAGAAGTGTTCCGGTGACCGGAATCCCGATTGCCGCGCAGGAAAGCCGAGTGGCACATGGTGGAGGCGAAACTGGACATAACCCCTCCAGGATGTGCCACTCGGCGTTGGGGGTCAGTGGGGTTGGTGCCAGGGGGCGAGGAGGAGGGTGGCGGCTCGGTGGACGTCGGAGACGGCTTGGGGGGTGGTCAGGCGGCCGGCGATGGTCCAGGTGAGGATGCCGTAGGTGCATTGTTCGAGGAGGCGGGCCAGGCGGCGGTCCTCGTCGGTGGGGGTGGTGATGCCGGCGGCGGAGAGGATGCGCTCGGGCATGACGTGGTCGGTTTCGAGGGCGGCGGCCGCGGCGGCGGTCGGATCGGGGGTGGGGGGGTCGGGGCGGAGGGCGTGGCCTTCGGCGCGGACCGCGTTCATCGAGACGATCATGGCGCGGGCCAGGTGGGGGTGGCGGAGGAGTTCGTCCACGGCGGTGGCCAGGAATTCGGACGCGCCGGCGATCGGGTCGCCGGGAACCGGGGTGGGGTGGGGCAATTCGCGGACCGCGCCGTCGAGGACGCCCGCGAAGAGGTGGTGTTTGGAGGGGTAGTAGCGGTAGAGGGTGCCGAGGGCGACACCGGCGGACTGGGCGACCTCGGACATCTGAACGCGTTCGAGGCCGTGTTCGGCGCCGAGGCGGGCCGCGGAGCGGAGGATGGCGCGCTGGCGTTCCAGCTGCCGGGCCGTCGAGACGCGGCCGGGGGCGCGGGAGTCCTGGATGCGCGGCATGGGTTCACCTTCTGTCCGATAACTAGAATTCACTCTAGTTTTTCTGGGCGGAAGTTTGTAGAACTGGAGGGGACCGAGTTCGATCTCACAGGTGAGGGAGTCGCTATGAGCGGTGTCGACCCGCAGCGTTATGGGCCGTGGGCGGTCATCACCGGGGGATCGGAGGGGGTCGGACGGTCGTTCGCGATGGAACTCGCGCGATCGGGGATCGCGCTGCTGCTGGTGGCTCGGCGGGCCGAACCGCTGCAGGCCACGGCCGCGGAATGCCGGGCGCTCGGAGTCGAGGTGCGGACGCTCGCCACCGATCTGACCGACCCCGCCGCCGTGGCGCGGATCGCGGCCGCGGTCGAGGATGTGGAGGTCGGGCTGCTGGTGCTCAATGCCGGGGCCAATACTCACAGCGCGCCGTTCGTGGACGGGGACCTGACCGCGTTCCAGCAGGTCATCGACTTGAATATCACCGCGCCGCTCGGGCTGATCCACCATTTCGGGGCGCGGATGAAAACCCGTGGCCGGGGCGGGATCCTGATGGTCGGATCGCTGGCGGGATATCTGGGGTCGCAGCATCACACCGTGTACGGCGGGGTGAAGGCGTTCGGGCGGATCTTCGCCGAAAGTCTGTGGCTCGAGCTCGGCGAATACGGGGTCGATGTCCTGGAATTGGTGCTCGGGGTGACGCGGACGCCCGCCATGGAACGGGTCGGACTCAACTTCGACGTGCCGGGCATGACGGTGTCCGAACCCGATGACGTGGCGCGCGAAGGACTTTCACACCTGGGGCGGGGGCCGGTCCACATCATGTCCGGCAATGAGGCCGGGGCCGCGCAGCGCAACGACCCGGATCGGGCGACCGCGGTGCTGCGCGCCGACCGCGGGATGCGGCGGCTCATGGGACTGCCGGAGCGGGTGGCGCGATGACGGTGCGGCTCGGGCTGTCCACGCCCATCGTCGTGCAGGTGCCGGGGATCGCGTCACCGTGGGAGGCCACGGCCGGGCCCGAGGAACTGACCCGGATCGCCAGGGCCGCCGACGAACTCGGGTTCGACCACCTCACCTGCGCCGACCACGTCGGGGTGCCCGCCGCGGCGGCCACGGGGCGCGGCGCGACCTATTGGGATCCACTCGCGACGCTGTCCTACCTGGCCGCGCACACCAGCCGGATCCGGCTGGCCACCTCGGTGCTGGTGCTCGGATATCACCATCCGCTGGCGCTGGCCAAGAGCTACGGGACCCTCGACCGGCTGAGCGGTGGCCGCGTCGTGCTCGGCGTCGGAGTCGGTTCTCTCGCTGAGGAATTCGCGTTGCTCGGTGCGGCCTGGGAGGACCGGGGCGCGCTCGCCGACACGGCGCTGGCCCGACTGAAGCGAGCCTGGGGCCGGGAAGAGGTCGAGGACTTCGTGATCGAACCGCACGCGATCGGCCACGCGGTGCCGATCTGGGTCGGTGGCCGCACCCGCCGGTCCCTGCGCCGGGCGGTGACGCTCGGCACCGGGTGGGTGCCGTTCGGGCTGCGGGCCGACCAGATCGCCGGCCTGCTCGCCACGGTCACCGTCCCCGCGGGCTTCGACATCGTGCTCTCACCCGGCGTCCCGCTGGATCCGCAAGGCGACGAAGCGGATTCGCTGCGCCGGCTCGCGGCCTTGCGTGACGCGGGCGCCACCCACCTGACCTGCACCGTGCGGGCCACCGACGCCGGGCACTACTGCGAGCAACTCGCCGCCCTGCGCGATCTCGTGGACCGCCACCTCCAGTAGCCGAAGGACACCCATGACCGACGAGCGTCTCGCCGCCCTCGAAGCCCGTCTGCTGCGCCTCGAGGACGAGCTGGCCATCACGCGGCTGATCGCCTCCTACGGCCCGCTCGTCGACGCCGGGGTCGCCGGCGAGGTCGCCGAATTGTGGACCGAGGACGGCGAATACGACGTCGAGGGCTGGCACATGCGCGGCCGCGAGGACGTGCGCGCCATGGTCGACTCGACCGCGCATCAATCCCTGATCGCGGCCGGGTCGGCGCATTTCCTGGGCCCGGCGGCGGTCACGGTCGACGGCGACACCGCCGAAGCCGTCTGCGAATCCCTGCTGATCCGCCACGGCGACGGCGAGTTCTTCGTCTGGCGCGCCGGGGCCAACCATTTCCGGCTCGCCCGCACCCCGGACGGCTGGCGGATCACCCGCCGCGTCACCCGGGTCCTGGACGGTTCCGATACGGCGCGCGGACTCCTGTCCGCGCCCTGGACCAGCGCGAATATCACTTCCGAATAGAAATGAGGGTCCCCTAACGACAGGGTCGCTCCATCCAGATATGGTTAGCGTCACCTAACGCCGAACCTGGGCGTTTCGTTGGAAGGACTGACATGAACGGACGAGCGAGCGGTACCCCGGTCCGCAAGACCCTGCTGCGGGTGTCCGCACTGGGCGCGGCGCTGGTCGTGGCGGCGGCGTGCAGCGGCACGAAGTCGGACTCCGACGATGTGAAGGCCCTCGACGGCAACCATTACGCCCAGGTCAACATCGCCTCCAACAAGGCCTCCGACAAGGCCCAGTTCACCGACCCCAACTTCATCAACGCCTGGGGCATCGCGGACCGGCCCAAGGGCGCGGGCGGCCACTTCTGGGTCGGCGCGGGCGGCTACTCCTTCCAGTTCGTCGGCGACGTCACCAAGTCCCCGGACGCGAAGTACCAGAAGATGTTCCAGGACCAGCTCGAGCTGGTCACCATCCCCGGCGCGGACTCCATCCCGGACGAGGACGGCGACGAGGGCGAGGGCAAGACCACCGGCGTCGTCTTCAACCCGGCCCCCATCACCTCCGACATCTTCGCGGTCAAGGACCAGCCCGTCAGCTACGACGGCAAGAACGAGAAGCTCACCGGCTCCGCGCGATTCATCTTCGCCACCGACTCCGGCAAGATCTCCGGCTGGACCGAGCAGGCCCCCGGCGGCGCCATCGTGCGCCACGACGGCCCCGCCGTGCTCGAATTCGACGGCCAGGCCCAGGGCATGAACTTCAAGGGCATCGCTCTCGACCCCTCCGGCACCAAGCTGCTGGCCGCCGACTTCGGCAAGGACCCGCAGGTCCGCACCTTCGACAAGGACTGGAAGCTGGTGCCCACCACCGGTTTCGCCAACCCCTTCGCCACCGGTGACGCCGTCGACCCGGCAGACGCGTCCAAGGGCAAGAAGATCAAGGTCGGCGACCCGGCCCCGTTCAATGTCGCCACCATCGGCGACCGCGTCTTCGTCACCTACGCCATCACCGGCGCCGAGGGCGGCGACCCCAACAAGCTCAAGGCCGGCGAAGAGGACTCCCTCGACAAGGACCAGGAGCAGAAGGCCGGCAACAAGGCCAAGAAGGGCCAGGTCGCCGAATTCGACAAGAACGGCAAACTGGTTCGCACCATCGACGCCGACGGCCGCCTCAACGCGCCGTGGGCCGTCGTCGTCGCGCCCCAGGGCTTCGGTCCGCTCGCGGGCAAGCTGCTGATCGGCAACTTCGCCGGCGCCGGCCACATCCTCGCGCTCGACGACCAGTCCGGCAAGTTCGTGGACTACCTGCGCGACGCCGACGGCAAGCCCGCCGAGATCGACGGACTGTGGGGCCTGATGTTCGGCAACGGGGAGAGCCTCGGCGACGCCGACGCGCTGTACTTCACCGCCGGGCCGAACTCCGAGAAGGAAGGCCTCTTCGGCAGCCTGCGGCTGAAGTAAGCCGCGAAACCTCCGGGCCCCGAGCTGAACTCAGCTCGGGGCCCGAGTTTTTCCGGGGGTCCCCGAGTTTTTCCGGGGTCTCAGCGGGCGCCGTGGCGCAGGCCGTAGATGGCGAGGCGGACGCGGTTGGGGGAGCCGGTCTTCGCCATCAGGTTGGTGACGTGGGTTTTCACGGTGGTCACCCCCAGCACCAGGCGGGCGGCGATCTCGGCGTTGGACAGGCCCTCGGTGAGCAGGGCCAGCACGTCCGCCTCGCGAGGAGTCAGCGTGAACACCCCGGCGGGAGTGCCGATTTCGCTGTCGGAGCGCGCGGCCACCGCTGACTCGACCAAGCGGTGCAGCACGTCAGGGGAGAACGGGCGCTCGCCGATCGCGGCGCGGCGGATGCCGTCGAGCAGGTCGGCGGGAGCGGCGTCCTTGACGAGGAATCCGCAGGCTCCGGCTGCCAGGGCCGGGTACAGGTGATCGTCGTCGTCGAAGGTGGTCAGGGCCAGCACCTTGGTGGACGGGCGAGCGGCCAGGATGCGTTCGGTCGCGCGGATGCCGTCCATGCCGGGCATGCGCAAGTCCATCAGGACGACATCCGGTGTGGTGTCGGCGGCGAGTCGCACGGCATCGGAGCCGCCGGCGGCCTCGCCGATCACCTCGAGGTCATCGGCGGTGTGGCACAGCATGCGCAGGCCCGCGCGGACCAATCGCTGATCGTCGACGATGAGGACGCGGATCGTCATGCGGTCGCGCCGATGCGCCGGGGGAGGCGGGCGGTGATCCGCCAGCCGGAGCCGTTCGGTCCGGCGTCGAACCTGCCGTCGAGCAGCGCGACGCGCTCACGCAGCCCGATCAGGCCGACACCTCCGGGTCTGGGAGACGGGTCTGTTCGTGGAGAACCGTTGTCCCGCAAGGTGAAATCGAGGTCGTTGTCCGCATCGACGGAGATGGTCAACCACACGCTCGCCCCCGGTCCGGCATGTTTGACGACATTGGCCAGCCCCTCCTGCGTCAGCCGCAGCACGGTCAGGGCGCGCAACGCGTCCACGGCCGAGACGTCCGCGGCCAGATTCGCGGTCACGGCCAGGCCGCCGCGGCGGGCGCGTTCGACCGTCTCGGTGAGCGCGGCGGGCAGGTCCGCCGGGGCCAGGAACGACGCGCCGTCACCCGCCGGATCTCGCAGGATCGTCACCAATTTCCGCAGATCGGTGAGGGTTTGCTTGCCGGTCGCGTGGATGTCGTCGAGCACTTCCAGCAGCGCGGGCGGCGCGTCGGGCACCGCGTGGCGGGCGACCCCGACCCGCAGCACGGTCGAGGAGACATGGTGGGCGATCAGGTCGTGGAGCTCGCGGGCGATGGCGGTCCGTTCGGTCTCCCGGGCCGTGGCGATCTCGCTCTCCCGGCGCCGCGCGAGCGCGCCGGCCTCGCGGGCGGACTGTTCGGCCCGCGCCCACGCCGCGTGCAGAAGACCGCCGATGAACAGCGGCAACACCGCCATCACCACCGCCCGGTACACCATCACCGCTGTCCCTCCGACCGGATGCAGCAGATAGGCCGCCCCCAGCCCGCCCGCCGCGAGCAGAGCGCGCCGGCCGCCACGGCGAGCGGTCAGCTCCGCGAGCGCGAAGGCCGCCGCGACCTTCGCGACAATCGGTCCGGTATGGCCGAATTCGAAGCCGAGAACCAGCAGTCCGGTCGTCAGCAGGGAGGCCGTCATCGGGCGACGCACCCCGAGACCTGTCGCCGCGACCGCGAACAGGCCTCCGGGATCGGCGCCGCCGCGGCCCGGTTGTTCGCCGCCGAGGGGGCGCGGGTCGCGTTCTGCGGCCGCCGCGTCGACCGGGGCCGTGCCGTCGAGCGCGAGATTCGCGCGGCGGGCGGTGAAGCCACCTACATGCGCGCCGACGTCCTCATCGAATCCGATGTGCGCGACTTCGTCGACGCCGCGGCGCAGCGCTACGGCGGGCTCGATGTCGCGTTCAACAACGCGGGCATCACCATTCAGAAGCCGCTGCACGAGTACAGCGCCGACGAGTTCGACCGCGTCGTGCACACCAACCTGCGCGGCTGCTTCCTGGCCATGAAATACGAAGTCCCGCATATGATCCGAGGTGGTGGCGGAACCATCGTGGTCACCGCGTCGAGCAATGCGCTGGCCACCGATTCCGGTCGGGCCGCCTACACGGCGAGCAAACGCGGCCTGGTCGGTCTGGTCCAGTCCGCGGCATTGGACTACGCGGGCCAGGGGATTCGCGTCAACGCCCTGGTGCCCGGAACGACCGACACCGACCTGGTGCGCGATGCCAGCCCGATCGGCCACCTCCCCGACGCCGCCTACCGGGTCGCCATGAAGCAGTGGGCCAAGTCGAATGTGCCCGGCCTGGGCCGACTGGCCACGCCCGAGGAGATCGCGGCCTTCGCGCTGACCTTGGCGTCCCCGGAATTCCCGTATCTCACGGGCGCGCAACTGGTCATCGACGGTGGGAAGACCGCGCACGCCTGACGAGTGGAAGCCGCGAAATATCCGGGCCCCGAGCCGATCCGGATCCGGGGCCCGCATCGTTCCCGGATCAGCTCGCCCCGACGCCCAGCGCGGTGAGCAGCACCAGGACGACGGTGATCACGGCGAACAGGCCGTGGCCGCCGACGATCAGAACGGGGAAGTGGCGTTCCGCCGGTTCCCCCGCCGGGATCGATATCGGGGCCGGTTCCGCGTCGGCGGTGCGTGCGGCCCGGTAGACCGGCAGCCAGCGGAACAGCATCACGAAGCCGAGCGCCGCCACCGGCACCAGGAACCCGAAGGCGACCCAGGCCAGGGCCTCGGAATCGACGACCAGGTAGACGATCCACAGCACCAGCCCGATCGCGGCCAGCAGGAAGTGGCCGAAGATGACGGGCGGGGGCAGGTGGCTGGTACGCGGTTCGCGCACACCGCCTTTGGCGATCCAGGTGCCGAGCAGGACGAAGCCGCCCGCTGCGGTGAGCAGCCAGGTGATCAGTGCCGCGATGGCCATGACTTACTCCTGTCGAAGGCGAAGGGATGGGGATTCAACGGCGGAAACCCTCCGCCTGGGTGGTTTCGCCGGCGACCCGGACGCCATAGCGGTAGGCGAGTTTGCCGCCGAGATAGCCGGAGACCGACAACGTCGCCAGCGCCACGAGCGACAGCACCAGCGGGCCGGCCGGCACCGCGCCGTCCGGCGTGCCGCGCCACCAGAAATCCAGGGCGAACGCCACCGTCACCGCGAGATTCAGGCTCAGGTGCGTCGATCCGACGCGGAAGGCCGGGGTGCCGGCCGGAATGGCCAGGAAATCCAGGAACCCGACGGTCGCCGCGGCCAGCGCGCCCAGCACGCCGATGGCGATCAGCCACCGCGCGCCGTACGCCAACGCGTCCGGATCCCCGGCCACGTGTGAGGCCAGGTCGAAGACCACGCTCGCCACCCACGCCCCGATGGGCACGGTGACCAGGATCGGATGGAACGGATGGCCGTAGGGCCCGGCCAGCGCCGCACTCACCGGACGCTTCGCCCGCTGCGGATCAGCGGTCATGGCAACCTCCCAGCCAGGTCGAGCAGGACTACCTGCCGCATACCCGTTCCCGCCGGGAGATCACGATCGGCGCTGTCGTGAATCGCCTGACCAGCACTTCCATGCCAAGGACCCACCCTGGCCGGGCGGCGATGGCCGGACGGTTCAGGAGTCCATGGCCTTGCCGACGAACCAGAGGGTGAGGACCGCGCCGCCGGCGATGACTGCGCCGTAATGCCCGGGGGAGATGGCGTAGGTGTAGGTGGATGCGGCGAAGATGACCGCAGCGGCCAGGAAGAGCAGGCGCTTCACGTTGGGCTCCACAGGTCGGGATTCAACCGTAGAAGGGGTCGCGGCGGGCGCACCATGGGATGGGCGGCGTGGTGGCGGTGGTGGGGCGCTCGGGGAGATATCGGGGGGAATTGGGCAGGGAGCGATGAGAATCGGGCGGGGGCGCCGTCGTATCGGATAAGCGCGCGAGACATTCGACTACGGATCGGCAAGGAGCACACTGATGCGCAAGGTAACGGCGGGACTGTTCATTTCGCTCGACGGGATCGTGGCGGAGCCCCAGGACTGGCACTTCCCGTACTTCAATGACGAGATGGGGGAAGCGGTTTCGGCTCAGATCGCCGGGGCGGACACGCTGGTGTTCGGGCGGGCCACCTACGAGGGGTTCGCGGGCGCGTGGCCCGAGCGGGAGGCCGCGGGCGGCGAGGACGCCGGATTCGCGAAGGCGCTCGGGGATATGCGCAAGGTCGTGGCCTCGCACCGGGAACTGGAGTTCACCTGGCGGAACTCCGAGCAGCTGCGCGGCGATCTGGTCGAGGGCGTCGCGGCGCTCAAGGCGGAAGCGGGCGGGGACATCGCGATGAGCGGGTCGCCGTCGGTGGTGGTGCAGTTGCTGGCCGCCGGACTGGTGGACGAGCTGCATCTGCTGGTGCATCCGGTGGCATTGCGCAACGGCGGGGTGCGGCTGTTCGACGAGGGGAATTCCATTCCGCTGCGGCTGATCTCGGCCACGCCGTTCAAGACCGGAGTGGTGCACATGGTGTACGGGCCCGCCGAGGAGCCCGCTCCCGCGGGATACGCGGACGCGGCGGGGCTCATCTCCTGAGCGCCCACCGACGCGAAAGCCGGTCCCGGGCACCGTCCCGGGACCGGCTTGTCGACGTCGAGCGGCCTACTTGCCGTAGGAGCCGCCGGCCGAGCCGCTGGCGACCAGGCACAGCGGGTTGTTGACCATGAGCATCTGCGCCGAACCCGACGACGACCCGGTGAGACCCGACTCGAGGGCGGGCGTGTTCGGCGGAGTCGCGGCGGGATCGCCCGAACCGCCCAGGCGCATGGACCGGCCGTCGGAGTTCGGATCCGCCGGGGCGCCCAGCAGATCCAGCACCGTCGGGGTGATGTCGGCCAGCGCGTAGCCGTTGTTCTGGGCGCCCGCGGCGAAGTCGGGGCCGCGCGCGATCACGAAACTCGCTGTCTCGTAGGCGCTCTGACCGCCGTGCCCGCCCTCGGGCTTGTGGCCGTGATCGGTGGTCACCAGAATCGTCCAGCGCTCGTCGGCGTGCGTGCGGGCCCGGTCATCCACCGCCTTGGTGATGGCGCCGACGAGGGTGTCCACCCGGCCGATGGCGTCGCGGTAGGCCTGCGGCCAGACCCCGCGCAGCGTGTGGCCGACGATATCGACCTGATCGAGATGGGTGAAGGTGAAATCGGCGCCGTCGTCGGTGATCGAGGACACCACCTTCGCCGCTGCGGCCGAATCCGCCGTCGTCTCACAGACTCCCGCGCCGGTCGGATCGACCTGCGTCACCGACACCTTGTCCGCCGCCGGGCTTCCGGTCCGCGCGATCATGCCGATCTTGTCCCAGGTGCCCAGCGACGCCGTCGCCAGACTCGGCTGGTAGCGCTCCAACTGTGTGAACACCGTCGGATACTGCGCGAAGGGCGTGGGGTTGCAGGTGGCGTCGTTGTCCTTGATGCCGTGCTTGGTGTCCCACACGCCGGTGAGCGCCGTCGCCCACGACACGCAGGACATGGTGGTGTGCGGGGCGATCGAGGTCCGGGCCAAGGTGCCCTGCGCGGCGAGCAGGCCCAGGTTCGGGGCGTTCGCCGCCTGCACCTCGCTCCACAGGGTGCCGTCGATGCCGATCACCACGACCTTGTTCACCACGGGAGCGGCCGTAGCCGGGGCGGCCGACGCCAGCGGGAGCGCGGCCAGCGCGGCGGCGGCCACCCATGCACGAGTACCAGACATGCGCGGCAACCTAGCGTGGGTGCGGCACTTCCGCAGCAAATTCGGACAATCGACCAGAACTGTCTCGCGGAGTGAAACTCACGCGGGTCTCATTTCTGGTCGGCGCGGGGGTTCGAGCGTGACTGCCGTCGGCGGGCTCGCTCCCGCTCGATCGCGTCGAAGCGCAGTTGCAGGCCGTCGAGGAAGGCGGACAGCGCCAATTCGAAACTCTCCGCGTCGATTTCGTCGGCCTTGGCGCGCAGGAGGTGGGCCTGCTCCAGATGCGGGTACCGGTCCCGGTAGACCTGCACATCGTCGACGAAGCCGCGCGAGAACGAGCCCATGGTGGCGCCCATGACCAGGTAGCGGGTGGCCGCACCGATATTGGTGGCGTCGCGCGGCGGCCAGCCCGCGGCGACCAGACCACCGTGGACGGCGTCGGCGGTGCGCAGATTCTCGTCCCGGGTGCCGGGGCCCGCGGCCAGGTAGGCGACGAAATTGGGGTGGCGGACCAGGGCGTCGCGGTAGGAGTGGGCCCAGTGGGTGATGCCGATACGCCAGCCCCGATCGAAGGACGACGCGTCGACTCGGGACATGAGCATGCCGCCGATGTCGTCGAGGACGGCGTCCTTGGTGGGGTAGTGGGTGTAGAGCGAGGCGGCCTGCACCCCCAGCTCGGCGGCGAGTTTGCGCATGGACAGTTCGGCGAGCCCGTCGCGGTCGATCAGGGTCAGCGCGGCGTCGCGAATGCGTTCGCGGCTCAGCAGCGGCACTTTCGGCCTGGCCATGCGGCTCACCTCCTGGGGTCCGGTGACACCGGTGGCACTCCGGTGGCTCTCGAACCTATCACCGGATCCTTGATAAACCGAACGCTGTTAGGATACGGTCGAGCCATAAACCTAACAACGTTTGGTTAGGAGCTATCGCAACCATGGACTTCGAACTCGGCGAGTCGCAGCGCGAACTGCGCGAACTGGCCCGCGCCTGGGTCGACAAGGAAGTCGTCCCGTACGCCGCCGCCTGGGACCGGGCCGAATCGGTGGACACCGCCATCGTCGGCAAGCTCGGCGACATGGGCTTCCTCGGCATCGAGATCCCCGAGGAGTACGGCGGCTCCGGCGGCACCGCCCTGGACTACTGCCTGCTGCTCGAGGAACTCGGCCGCGGCGACAGCTCGGTGCGCGGCATCGTGTCGGTGTCGCTGGGCCTGGTGTCGAAGTCGATCAAGACCTACGGCACCGAGGCGCAGAAACGGGAATGGCTGCCGCGGCTGTGCGCCGGACAGGCGCTGGGCTGCTTCGGGCTCACCGAACCCGGCACCGGCTCGGACGCGGGCAGCCTGATCACCAAAGCCGTTGCGGACGGCGAGGATTGGCTGCTGTCCGGCACCAAGATCTTCATCACCAACGGCACCTGGGCCGATGTCGCCATCATCTTCGCGCGCACCGGCGGACCCGGCCCCAAGGGCGTCACGGCGTTCCTGGTGCCCACCGACGCGCCCGGCTTCACCCGCACCGAGATCAAGGGCAAGCTCGGGCTGCGCGGCCAGGCCACCGCGGAGCTGGTCCTCGACCAGGTCCGGGTGCCCGACGCCCAGCGGCTCGGCGACCTCGGCCAGGGCTTCAAGATCGCCATGGCCGCCCTCGACAAGGGCCGCATGGGCGTGGCCGCCGGCTGCGTCGGCGTCGCGCGCGGCTGCCTGGAGGAATCGGTGCGATACGCCGGGCAGCGCGAGCAGTTCGGCCAGCCGATCGCCGCGTATCAGCTGGTCCAGGAACTGATCTCGGACATCGCCGTCGACGTGGAGGCGGCGCGGCTGCTCACCTGGCGGGTCGCGGACCTGGTGGAGAAGGGCAAACCGTTCGGCACCGAGGCCTCGGTCGCCAAACTCTTCGCCAGCGAGGCCGCGGTCAAGGCCGCCAACAACGCCATCCAGGTGTTCGGCGGCTACGGCTACATCGACGAGTACCCGGTCGCGAAATACCTGCGCGACGCGCGTGTCCTCACCCTCTACGAGGGCACCAGCCAGATCCAGAAACTGCTCATCGGCCGCGCTCTCACCGGCGTGAACGCCTTCAACTGACCACTCACACAGGGAGATACCCAGATGTCGAAAGTCGCAGTCGTCACCGGCGCCGCCCGCGGAATCGGCGCGGGCACCGCCGCCCGCCTGGCCGCCGACGGATTCGCCGTCGCCATCGTCGATCTCGACGAGGCCGCCTGCAAGGACGCCGTGGACGCCATCGCCGCCGCGGGCGGCACCGCGATCGCGGTGGGCTGCAACGTCACCGACGAAGCCCAGGTCGCCGCCGCGTTCGAACGCATCGCCGCGGAACTGGGTTCGATCGACGTGCTGGTCAACAACGCGGGCGTGCTGCGCGACAACCTGCTGTTCAAGATGTCGGTCGACGACTGGGACATCGTGATGTCGGTGCACCTCAAGGGCGCCTTCCTGTGCTCACGCGAGGCGCAGAAGTACATGGTGAAGCAGAAGTCCGGCAAGATCGTGAACACCTCGAGCGTGTCCGCGCTCGGGGCCCGCGGGCAGGCCAACTACTCGGCCGCCAAGATGGGCATCCAGGGTCTGACCCGCACGCTCGCCATGGAATTGGGGCCGTTCGGCATCAATGTCAACGCCGTCGCGCCCGGGTTCATCGTCACCGAGATGACCGACGCCACCGCCGCGCGGGTAGGCGTCTCGCCCGAGGAGTTCCGCGCCGAGGCCGCCAAGATCACGCCGCTGCGCCGGGTGGGCGAGCCCGCCGACATCGCCAATGTGGTGTCGTTCCTGGTCTCCGACGACGCCTCGTTCGTCACCGGCCAGACCATCTATGTCGACGGCGGCCGCCGCCTTTAATCGCGAGAGAGATTTCCCATGCAGAGAACAGTTTTCGACAAAGACCACGACGCCTTCCGCGAGACCGTGCGCGCCTTCATCGAATCGGAGGTCGTGCCGGTCTACGAGCAGTGGTACGCCGCCGGGATCGCGCCGCGCGACTTCTATTACAAGCTGGGCGAACTCGGCGTCTTCGGTATCGAGGTGCCCGAGGAGTACGGCGGCGCGGGCATCGAATCGTTCAAGTTCCAGGCCATTCTGATGGAGGAGTGCGCGCGGGCGGCGGTGTCCTTCGGCGGGTCCGGGGTGCATGTGGGCCTGTGCCTGCCGTACCTGAAGAACCTGGCCACCGCGGAGCAGAAGCAGCGCTGGCTGCCCGGGTTCGTCACCGGCGAGATCATGTTCGCCATCGCCATGACCGAGCCCGGCACCGGCTCCGACCTCGCCGGAATGCGCACCACGGCAAAGCTGTCCGAGGACGGCACGCATTACGTGCTCAACGGGTCCAAGACCTTCATCACCGGCGGCGTGCTCGCCGACCGCGTCATCGTGTGCGCCCGCACCGCCGCGCCCGCCGAAGGCGATCGCCGCCACGGCATCTCGCTGTTCGCGGTGGACACCAAGTCGGCGGGCTACACCGTCGGCCGCAAGCTCGACAAGCTCGGGTTGAAGGTCTCCGACACCGCAGAACTCAATTTCACCGACGTCGAGGTGCCGGTCGAGGACCTGCTGGGCGAGGAGCACAAGGGCTTCTCCTACCTGGGCCAGAACCTGCCCCAGGAGCGGGCCTCCATCGCGGTCGGCGCGTACGCGCAGGCCAAGGCCGCCATCCGGTTCGCCAAGGAATACACCCGGCAGCGCAATGTCTTCGGGCAGCCGGTCGCCAGCTTCCAGAACACCAAGTTCGAGCTCGCCGCCTGCCAGGCCGAGGTCGACGCCGCCGAGGCCGTGGTCGACCGCGCCCTCGACGCCCTCGACAACGGCACCCTCACCGCCGCCGACGCCGCCTCGGCCAAGCTGTTCTGCACCGAGGTCGCCCACCGCGTCATCGACCGGTGTCTGCAGCTGCACGGCGGGTACGGGTTCATCAACGAGTACCCGATCGCCCGCCTCTACGCCGACAACCGGGTGAATCGGATCTACGGCGGCACCAGCGAGGTGATGAAGATGATCATCGCCAAGGACATGGGGCTCTAGGCCCGCACCCGATCGAATCCGAGGTCTCCATGAACGCGACTCTCTCCCTGGCCAGCATCCTCGCCGAACCGGCATGGCGGCGGCCCGACCATCTCGCCCTCATCGAGGGCGAGCAGCGCATCACCTTCCGCGACCTGTGGCGGCAGGCCCGCGAACAGGCCGGGGCGCTCATCGAACTCGGGGTGCGGCCGGGGGACCGGGTCGCGCTCATGGGGCCCAATACCGCCGACTTCCCGCGCGCCTACTTCGCCATCCTGGCGGCGGGCGCGACCGTGGTGCCGGTGCATCTGCTGCTCACCGCCGACGAGGCCGAATACGTGCTGCGCGACAGCGGGGCCAAGCTGATGGTGTGTCATCCGATGGTCGAAGCCGTCGGCAAGGAGGCGGCGACTCGCGTCGGGATCGACTGCGTGAGTCCGAAAGAGCTGTCCGGCGGGGCGATTCCGGCGTTCGTCGCGCGCGGTCCGCTCGACACCGCCGTCGTGTTCTACACCAGCGGCACCACCGGCCGCCCCAAGGGCGCGGAGCTCAGCCACCTCAATATGGTCATGTGCGCGACGGTGAATGCCTTCGACGCCAACGAGGTCAAGCGCGAGGACATCGCGCTCGGCGCGCTGCCGCTGTTCCACGTGTTCGGGCAGACCGTGTCCATGAACTCGCACTGGCGGCTCGGCGCGACCCTGGTGCTCATGCCGAGATTCGATGCCGCACAGGCCATCGAGCTCATGGTGCGGGAGAACGTCAACACCTTCCACGGCGTGCCGACCATGTATCACGGGCTGCTCGACGCCGCGAAGGACGCGCCCGCGCTGCCGCGGCTGCGGCTGTGCATCAGCGGCGGGGCCGCCATGCCGCCGGTCGTCATCGAGGAATTCGAGAAGGTCTACGGCGCACACATTCTCGAGGGCTACGGGCTGTCGGAGACCTCGCCCACCGCGACGGTGAACCAGCCGCTGCTCGGCCCCGAGACCGGGACCGTCGGGCATCCGGTGTGGGGCGTCGACGTCGAGATCGCCGACGCCGCCGTCCGCGAACGCATCGACCTGCAACCCGCCGGGACCATCGGCGAGGTCGTGATCCGCGGCCACAATGTGTTCGGCGGCTACACCGGACGGCCCGACGCCACGGCGGAAGTGATGGTGGACGGCTGGTTCCGCACCGGCGACCTCGGGGTCAAGGACGAGGACGGCTACCTGCGGATCGTGGACCGGATCAAGGAGATGATCATCCGCGGCGGGTTCAACGTGTATCCGACCGAGGTCGAGGCCGCACTGCTGCGGCACCCCGACATCTCGCAGGTCGCGGTGATCGGGGTGCCGGACGAGAACTACGGGGAGGAGATCCTGGCGGTCGTCGTGCCGTCCGGTCCGCTCACCGCCGAGGACGTCATCGCCTACGCGAAAGAGCATGTGGCCCGGTACAAGTACCCGCGGCGGGTGGAGTTCGTGACCGAACTGCCGATGGGGCCGACCCACAAGATTCTGAAACGCGAACTCAAGCAGCGCTACGTCTGAAGGGCAGAACCATGATCGACTTCAGCGACTTCGACGCCCTGCGGGCCGCCGCCGGCACCGAACTCGGCGTCAGCGACTGGATCACCGTCGACCAGCACCGCATCGACACCTTCGCCGACGCCACCGACGACCACCAGTGGATCCACGTCGACACCGCCCGCGCCGCCGCCGGACCCTACGGACGCACCATCGCCCACGGGTTCCTCACGCTGTCACTGGTGGTGCCGATGACCGCGCGGATCATGACCGTCAGCGCGGCCTCGATGGCGATCAACTACGGGCTCAACAAGGTTCGCTTCATCAACCCGGTACTGGTGGACAGCCGCATCCGCGGCCGGCTCACCCTCGACACCGTCACCGACATTGCCGGCGGCGTGCAGGCCGTGCGCACCATGACCGTGGAGATCGAGGGCGCGGACAAGCCCGCCTGCGTCGCCGAGAGCATCGCGCGCTACCTCGCCTGACCCGCTCGTGCCGAAGGCCCGCCGATCGAATCGATCAGCGGGCCTTCGGTTTTCCGTCCTACTTCATGCCGGGCCCGAACGGCTGCGCCGACAGCGGCGCGGAGTCCGGGGTCAGAGTGGCCACCACCGAGATGCCGGCGGCCCGGAAATTCGTCAGCGCCCGCGCGATGTGATCCGCGGAGGTGATCAGGATCGCGGCGTGCGCGCCGATCACGTCCATCAGATGCGCCGAGAAGGCGGCGTTCTGGACCGTCGAATTCGCCTTGGTCTCGGTGTGGATGCGGTTGCGGTCGATGCCGCGCTCGACCAGCCAGTCGGCCATGGCATCGGCCTCGGTGACACCGTTCTGCGGGTTGCCGCCGGTCACGATGACCGGGGCCTGCGGCGACAGCAGCGCCGAGACGTAGCCGGCGTAGAGGCGGGCCATGAGCTCCGGGCGCATCTGGCCGTCGGGCAGCAGGCCGTAGCCGAGCACCACGATCGCGGTCTCGGGGGTGAACAGCGCGGGCAGATCCAGGCCCGGCAGGTCCATGCCCGGAATATTGAAGGACTTGACCGCGTCGAAGGTCGCCGGCAGGTCCTGGGACAGGCCGAACATCGGATCGATCTGCGGCGGCCGGTCCGCCGAGTCGCCGGGTAGTAGCCGAGTCTGTGTGGCGGCCGATTGCGGCGCACCCCACTCGGCCGCGGTCTGGGTTCCCTCGTCCGCGAGTGGCGGGGCGGGGGAGTCGGCGGGAGCCGGGTTCACCACCTCGGCGTGCGCCGGGGTGGCCACCGCCGCGAGGGCGACGACCGTCGCTCCGGGGAGCAGCGCCTGTAAGGTTTTGGTGCGGAAGGTGTTCGGTGCCGGCCGATGATGTCGGCCGGGCGGGGTGCGCCGCAGCTGCGGACGAACCCACTGCCATTGGCCCGCGGACGAGGCGCGGCGGTGTCTGCCTGATTCGAGCATCGCAACCCCCTAGGTAGCCGGGATGTGACTACCGGTCGGTTCACAATCTACCGATTCATGATCGCGCCGGATCGCGCCGCGCGGAGCGGAATTGGTGAAATCCAGATTCACTTTTCGCGCCAGACCCCGCTTTCCGGGGGTGACCGGGCTCACACGCGCGGCGATGTCACACCTGTGCGGGCCGCGTCGTCAACCTCATGAAGCCGACGAACACCCACCAGAAAAGAGAGAACGATGACCCGCTTCGCCCTGTACGAGAACGAGATCGCCGCCAAGTTCACCAAGCGCATCGTCACCGCCGCCCGCGTGATCGACGACTCCTCCCTGCCGCGCGCCACCCAGGAACTGGTCAAGATCCGGGCCTCGCAGATCAACAACTGCGGCATGTGCCTGGACATGCACACCAAGGACGCCGCCCACGCCGGCGAAACCCCGGTCCGCCTGGCCATGGTCGCCGCCTGGAAGGAATCCACCGTCTTCACCGAGCCCGAGCGCGCCGCCCTGGCCCTCACCGAAGAAGGCACCCGCCTGGCCGACACCTCCTCCGCCATCACCGAGGACACCTGGGCCCAGGTCCGCAAGCACTACGACGACGACCAGATCGGCGCCCTGATCTCCCTCATCGCCACCATCAACGCCTGGAACCGCCTCAACGTCATCTCCGGCCAGCTGGGCGGTCAGTACACCCCCGGCCAGTGGTAGCCGCCATCCCGCCGCGGAAATTCGCTATCGATTTCCGCGGCGGGTGGCTACTGTTCTCGACGCCACCGACGCCCTGGCGCGCAGGACGTGGGGTGGTCCAGCCGGTGTGATGGCAGACCAGCGGGTTCGAATCCCGCCACTGGCGCAACGGAATTCAGTGCTCGAAGGCCGCGTTTCAGTGCTCGAACGCAGCGCGGTGCGCCTCGCACCACGCGGTGAACGTGCGCGGCGCACGGCCCAGCAGCTCGGCCACCGTGTCGGTGCGATCACCGACGGCGTCGGCGCGCAGCAGGGCGAAACCTTCGATGATCGCCGCGGCCAGGCGTGGGGGAGCGCCGTGCGGGAAGCGAGCCGCGACGACCTCCTCCGGCGTCGCCACTTCGCGAACCTCGATGTCCTGGTTCAGGATTCGGGCCAGGATCGCGACCTGCTCGGCGATGGTCAGGGCCTCGGGGCCGGTGAGGTGGTAGGCCGCGCCGGCGTGGCCGGGCTCGGTGAGGCAGCGCGCGGCGACCTCGGCGATATCGGCCGGGTCGATGGGGGCGAAACGGCCGGGGCCGGACGGATCGAGCACCGGGGCGCCCGAGCGGAGGTTCGGGATCCACTCGAGGGCATTGGACATGTAGCCGCCGGGGCGCAGCATCGTCGCCGGAATTCCGGTGGCGCGCACCAGGTTCTCGCGTTCGTGATGCCAGGTGCCCATGGCGGGCAAGGGGTCGAACAGGACGTGCGCGGAGGAGATGAGGACGATTCGTTGCACGCCGGCCCGTTCGGCGGCGCGCAGCAGGGTGCGGGTGTGGTCCAGGCCGATGCCGGGGACCAGCAGGAACAGGGCGGTGACTCCGGACATGGCGCGCTCGACGCTCGCGGCGTCGTCGAGATCGCCGCGGGCGGCCTCGGCGCGGGTGGGCAGGGTGGCCGCGCGGGCCGGATCTCGCACCAGGGCACGGAAATCGGTGTCGTGGGCGTCGAGGACGCGGGTGAGTTCGCGGCCGATGTTCCCGGTCGCTCCGGTCAGCAGTAGCATGAGATCTCCAGATCGTTAGCCGTCTATTGAAAAACGTTAGACGGCTAACGATCGGGCGTCAATGCTCGGAAGGAGACCCATGCCCGACGCCGGACCCGAGTTCCTCGATCTGCACGGCCGCACCTCGAAAGTCCTGCGCGCCTTGGCCGATCGCGATATGCGCCGCCACGGGCTGCACCTGGGGCAGAACCACGTCCTGGCCGCGCTGTGGGAACAGGACGGGCGCACGCCGGGGGAGCTGGCGGCCGCGCTGAACGTCACCACGCCGACCGTGGTGAAGATGGCCACCCGGATGGCCGCCGCCGGGCTGCTCACCCGCCGGCGCGACGACAAGGACCATCGCCTGGTGCGGCTGTGGCTCACCGATCACGGCCGTGAACTGCGCGAACCCGTCGAAGCCGATCGGAAGGCACTGTCGGACAAGGTCACCGCCGAGCTCACCGCCGACGAACGCGTATACCTGATGTCCGCGCTGGCCAAGATCCACCGCGCCGCCGCCGACCTGCTCGGCGAACCACTAGAGTTGGGCACATGATTACCGCGATCGTGTTGATCTCCGCCGAACCGGATCGGATTCCGGAGACCGCGCAGGAACTGGCCGACATCAAGGGGGTGACCGAGGTCTATTCGTGCGCGGGGGATGTGGACCTGATCGCCAAGGTCCGGGTGCGTGACCACGAGGAGATCGCCGACGTCGTCACCGGGCACATCAACAAGACCCCCGGCGTGCTGCGCACCGCCACCCACATCGCGTTCAAGTCCTACTCGCGCGCGGACGTGGAAGCCGGCTTCTCGATCGGCGAATGAGCCGACCGGGCGCGAAACGCCCGGTCAGCGAGTCTGGACCGACGCGCCCAGCGCCCGGCCGGTATGACCCGGCTCGATGATGTGCGTGACGCCGCCCTTGCAGCCCGGGAACAGGTACACATCGACCCGCTGGGCGGTCGCGTTCGCGACCTCCAGCCGATGCGGCATATGGCGCACGGTCACACACTCCGACGGGATGCCGTAACCACGGCCGTCCACGGTCAGGACCTCACCGCCCTCGGCCCGGGCCCACGGATGGGCGGCGCTCACCGAAACCCCGAGGCCCAGGAACACGACCACCAGGCCGGGTAGTACCACCGCGTATCGCATGCCCGCACTGTATCGCCGCGGCGACCGGCCGCCCGCCCCCGCATCGCCGGGGGAGCCGAACTCCCAGGACACTCTGAGCCGATCGCTCAGGGGAAGGCAGGAACCCATGTTCGTGAAGGTGTGCGGACTGACCACCGAAGAACAGATCGACTGGGCCGTCGACCTCGGCTATTCGGCCATCGGCGTGGTCGGCACGCAGAAGAGCAAACGCTACGTCGAACCCGCGCGGGCCCGCGAACTCGCCGCGTACGCGCGCGGCCGGATCCAATCCTTCGTCGTCGCCTTCGAGCAGCACGAAATCGCCGAGGTGATCGACGACTTCGACATCATCCAGCTCTACACCTGGACCGACCTGCCGAACCTGGCCTACTGCTCGGCCGTACGGCCCGAACCCGGCCAGACCTGCGAATACTTCTTCTACGACGCCAGCCACGGATCCGGCGTCTTCGCCGAATTCCCGGACTGGCTCGAACACGCGCCCGGCCGCGTCGTGCTGGCCGGGGGACTGACCCCCGACAATGTCGCCGACGTGATCGCCACCCACCGGCCCTTCGGCGTCGACGTGTCCAGCGCCCTCGAAACCGCGCCCGGCATCAAGAGTTTCGATGCCATGCGCCGGTTCATCGAGGGCACGAAATAGGCGGCTAGTCCGCGCCGAGCTCGTTGGAGACGCTCACCCAGCGCTCCAGCAGCGCGGTGGCCGCACCCGAATCCACCGTCTCGGCCACCCGCTTCAGCGCCTCGGCCAGCTTGGCGTGCAGATCGGCGTGCACATCCTCGGCGGTCAGGTCGAACGCGACCAGCGCTGCCGCCGAGTTCAACAGCACCGCGTCACGCACCGGACCCGGCTCCCCGGCGAGCATCGTCCGGGCGATCGCCGCGTTCCTCGCCGCGTCGCCGCCCTTCAGCGCCACGGGATCCACCCGCTCGATGCCGAGAGTCGTTGGGTCGATGGTGGTTTCGTGCAGCGTGCCGCCGGCGACCACCCACACGTCGGAGGTGTCGGCGGTGGTGATCTCGTCGAGGCCGTCGTTGCCGCGCACCACCAGCGCCTTGGCGCCGCGTTCGGCGAACACGCCCGCGATCACCGGCACCAGCTCCGGGAACGCGCAGCCGATCAGACCCGCGCCCGGCTGCGCCGGGTTGGTCAGCGGGCCCAGGATATTGAAGACCGTCGGAATCCCGATCTCACCGCGCGCCTGCGAGGCGAACCGCAGCGACGGATGGAACACCGGCGCGAAACAGAAACCGATCCCGGTCCGCTGAACGCACTCCTCGACCGACTCCGGGCCCAGCGCGATTTTCACGCCCAGCGCCTCCAGCACGTCCGCGCCGCCGCTCTTGGAGGAGGCCGCGCGGTTGCCGTGCTTGATCACCGGGACCCCGGAGGCGGCGACCACGATCGAGGACATGGTGGAGATGTTCACGCTGCCCGAACGGTCGCCGCCGGTGCCGACGATGTCCACCGCCGCGCCGTCGTGGCGCACCCGGCGCGCGTGCGCGAGCATGCCCCCGGCCAAGCCGTTCAACTCCGACGGGGTCGGGCCCTTCATCTTCATGGCCACGCCGAAGGCCGCGATCTGCGCCGAGGTCGCGTTATCGGTGAAGATCTCGTTCATCGCCCACGCGGCCTCGTCCGAGGACAGATCGTTGCCGTCGGTGAGGATGCCGAGAACTTCTCGCCAGCTGCGCGCGCTCATTGCCTTCTCTTCCCGTTGCCGGCTCGCGCCGGACATCAGTGTGGTCGGGGCAAGCCTAGTGCGGAGAACCCGACTCCCGGGACTCTCAGGGAGCTTCGCCCACCGAACCCCCGGACTAGCGCGGCCGCTCGGCAGGTTGCAGGGCGTCCCAGCCCAGCGCATCGCCATCATGGCGCTGGGCCAGGCCCGCCATGCGGGAACGCTCCTGCGAGCAGTGCACCGCGTCGAGGATCTGCACCCGCTGCAAGACCAGGCGCGCCGGGTCGGAATCGGTGACCGAGGCGGTGTCATAGCCGCCCTGCGCGGCAATGACTTGCACCGCATTCACCCGATCCGCCGGCAGGCGCAAATGATGCCTGAGCACCACCGGTCGGTCCGCCGTCCAGTCCAAGGCCTTGCCGAGGGCCGCCGAACAGGCCTCCGCGTCATCGAAACTCGATGCCACCACCACCAGATCCGGGCGCGCCGGATCCAGTTGTGTTGCGCCGCCGCGCTCTCGCCACCGCCGCCACCACGACTTCACGTCCACTCCCTCTCATGGGCCCTGGAACAGGCCTCAGCTTCCTCTTACCTGCGCAATCTAGGCTCTGCGGGGACACGCCGGGAACCCCGCGAGAGCCGCGCTCGCCCTGGGCTTTCCGACACGGACGACAAAGTTTCGTACCCGCCTACACCTGTCGTACTACGACGAGTCATACTTACCGGCGTGACGACCGCAGTAGGGACCCCAGGATCGGCCATTACCCAGCGTGTGCATTCGCTGAACCGGCCCAACATGGTCAGCGTCGGTACCATCATCTGGCTGTCGAGCGAGCTGATGTTCTTCGCCGGCCTGTTCGCCATGTACTTCGTTGCCCGCGCCCAGGCGCACGGCGTCTGGCCGCCGGAGCCGACCGAGCTGAATCTGAAGCTCGCCGTGCCGGTGACCACGGTGCTGGTGCTGTCCTCCTTCACCTGCCAGATGGGCGTTTTCGCCGCGGAGAAGGGCGACGTGTTCGGCCTGCGCCGCTGGTACCTGCTCACCTTCATCATGGGCGCGTTCTTCGTGGCCGGCCAGGGCTACGAGTACACCAACCTCGTGCACGAAGGCACCACGATCTCCAGCTCGGTGTACGGCTCGGTGTTCTACATCACCACCGGCTTCCACGGTCTGCACGTCATCGGCGGTCTCATCGCGTTCATCTTCCTGCTGGTGCGCACCAAGCTCAGCAAGTTCACCCCGGCGCAGGCCACCGCGGCGATCGTCGTGTCGTACTACTGGCACTTCGTCGACATCGTCTGGATCGGCCTCTTCGCGACGATCTACTTCGTCCGCTAACACCGGACACCCGCCGGAGCAGTCAGCCCCCCGCCCCGGCGACCACAAACTTGTACAAGTCGGTTCCGTCTACTCCAAAGGGACACAGATGAGTTCATCTCCCCCGTCAGCGCCAGATCCCGAGGGGATCGGCCAGGCCACCAAGATCCGCAAGCAGCGCCGGGTTCGCCGGAAGCTGGCGGGCGGTCTGGTCCTCCTGATGGGCCTCGTCGGAGCCGGCTTCGCGGCATCGGCCCTGACCCCGCAGGCTCAGGTGGCGACCGCTCACGAGGATCAGTCCGCGCTGATCCGCGAGGGCAAGCAGATCTACGACACCTCGTGCGTCACCTGCCACGGTGTCAACCTGCAGGGTGTCCAGGATCGCGGCCCCAGCCTGATCGGCGTCGGTGAGGCCGCGGTCTACTTCCAGGTCTCCTCCGGCCGCATGCCCGCCGCCCGCAACGAGGCGCAGATCGTGCGCAAGCCGGCCAAGTTCGACGCGCACCAGACCGACGCGATCAGCGCCTACGTCCAGGCCAACGGTGGCGGCCCCACCGTCGTGCGCGACGCCAACGGCGAGGTCGCCCAGGAATCCCTCATCGAGGGCCGCGACCTCGGCCGCGGTGGCGAGCTGTTCCGCATGAACTGCGCGTCCTGCCACAACTTCACCGGCAAGGGTGGCGCGCTGTCCTCCGGTAAGTTCGCGCCGCCGCTGGAAGAAGCCAGCGAGCAGCAGATCTACCTGGCCATGCTGACCGGCCCGCAGAACATGCCCAAGTTCTCCGACCGGCAGCTGACGCCGGACGAGAAGAAGGACATCGTCGCCTACATCAAGGACCGCATGGAGACCAAGTCCGAGGGCGGCTACGGCCTCGGCGGCTTCGGTCCCGCGACCGAAGGCCTGGCCATCTGGGTCGTCGGCATCGTGGTCCTGGTCGGCTCCGCGATGTGGATCGGTTCCCGGTCATGAGCGAACAGGAGCGAAACACCATGGGGGACAACCCCACCGAACCCACCGATGAGCAGCTCGACGCCATGTCGCGGGACGAGCTGGTCAAGCTCGGCACCGAGCTCGACGGCGTCGACGTCGCCTACCGCGCCCCCCGCTGGCCGGTCGAGGGCACGCGCGCCGAGAAGCGCGCCGAGCGCCGCGTCGCCCTGTGGTTCGGCATCTCCGCGCTCGCGGGTGCCGCGCTGATCGGTGTCTTCCTGTTCTGGCCCTGGGAGTACAAGGGCCGCCACCAGGACGGCAACGGGATGTACACGCTGACCACCCCGCTGTACGGCCTCACCCTCGGCATCGCCGTGCTGGCCATCGGCATCGCGGTCGTGCTCATCCGCAAGCACTTCATCCCCGCCGAGATCTCCATCCAGGACCGCCACGACGGCCCGTCCTCGGAGGTCAACCGGCGCACCCTGGTCGCGCAGCTGCAGGACGCCGCCGAGACCTCGACCCTGGGCCGCCGCAAGCTCATCACCCGCACCGCGGGTCTGGGCGCGGGCCTGGTCGGCGTCGGCGCGCTGTTCGTCTTCGTCGGCGGCATGATCAAGAACCCGTGGGCCAAGCGCGACAAGTCGCCGCTGTGGGTCTCGGGCTGGACCCCGGACTACCCGGGCGAGACCGTCTACCTGCGTCGCGACACCGGCCGCCCCGAGGACATCGTCCTGGTCAAGCCGGAGGACCTCGACGGCGGCGCCATGGAAACCGTCTTCCCCTGGAAGGAATCCTGGCGCGGTGACGAGCACGCGACCCTGCAGTCGCTGCGCGGCATCCGCAACGCGGTCATGCTGATCCGTCTGCGTCCGCACGACGCCCAGACCGCGATCAAGCGCAAGGGTCAGGAGAGCTTCAACTACGGCGACTACTTCGCCTACTCGAAGATCTGCACCCACCTCGGCTGCCCCACCTCGCTGTTCGAGCAGCAGACCAACCGGATCCTGTGCCCCTGCCACCAGTCGCAGTTCTCGGCGACCGAATGGGGTAAGCCGGTCTTCGGTCCCGCCGCTCGCGCGCTGCCGCAGCTGCCGATCACCGTCAATGCCGATGGCTACCTGGTCGCCGCCGGCGACTTCATCGAGCCGCTCGGCCCGGCCTACTGGGAGCGTCGTTCATGAGCCCTAGCAAAGCGGCCGTCCAGGCCAACGAAATGGACGAGCGCTACCACCTGGCTGCGTTCGCCAAGCGATCGATCAACAAGGTCTTCCCGACCCACTGGTCGTTCCTGCTCGGTGAGATCGCGCTGTACGCGTTCATCATCCTGCTGCTGTCGGGTATCTACCTGACGCTGTACTTCGACCCGTCCATGTCGGAGACCGTGTACCAGGGCGCCTACCAGCCCCTGCGCGGTGTCACCATGTCGCGGGCCTACGAGACCGCGCTGAACATCTCCTTCGAGGTGCGCGGCGGTCTGTTCGTGCGCCAGGTGCACCACTGGGCGGCGCTGCTGTTCGCGTCGTCGATCATCATCCACCTGTTCCGCATCTTCTTCACCGGCGCGTTCCGCAAGCCGCGTGAGGCCAACTGGGTGATCGGCTCGCTGCTGCTCATCCTGGCCATGTTCGAGGGCTTCTTCGGCTACTCGATCCCCGACGACCTGCTGTCGGGCACCGGTCTGCGTGCCGCCTTCGGTGGTATCACCATGGGTGTTCCGGTGATCGGCACCTGGATGCACTGGCTGATCTTCGGCGGTGACTTCCCGGGCACCATCATCATTCCGCGCCTGTACATCGCGCACGTGCTGCTGCTGCCGGGCATCATCCTGGCCTTGATCGCCGCGCACGTCGCGCTGGTCTGGTACCAGAAGCACACCCAGTTCCCCGGACCGGGCCGCACCGAGAAGAACGTCGTCGGCGCCCGCATCATCCCGGTGTTCGCCGCCGACCAGGGCGCGTTCTTCGCCTTCACCCTGGGCGTCGTCGCGATCATGGGTGGCGTCTTCCAGATCAACCCGATCTGGAACCTGGGTCCCTACAACCCGTCTCAGGTCTCCGCGGGTTCGCAGCCGGACTTCTACATGATGTGGACCGACGGCATGGCGCGTCTCATGCCGCCGTGGGAGCTGTACCTGGGCCGCTACACGGTCCCGGCGCCGTTCTGGGTCGCCCTCATCATGGGCCTGGTGTTCACCGTGCTGATCGCCTACCCGTGGATCGAGAAGCGCCTCACCGGCGACACCGCTCGCCACAACCTGCTGCAGCGTCCGCGCGACGTGCCGGTCCGCACCGCCATCGGTGCCATGGCCATCGCGTTCTACATGGTGCTGACCCTGGCGTGTGTCAACGACATCCTGTCGCTGAAGTTCGACATCTCGCTGAACGCCACCACCTGGTTCTTCCGCATCGCGCTGCTGCTGGCCCCGCCGATCGCCTACTTCGTGGCCTACCGCTTCTGCATCGGCCTGCAGCGGTCCGACCGCGCGGTGCTCGAGCACGGCATCGAGACCGGTGTCATCAAGCGGCTGCCGCACGGTGAGTACATCGAGGTCCACCAGCCCCTCGGCCCGGTCGACTCGCACGGCCACCCGATCCCGCTGGAGTACCAGGGCGCCCCGGTGCCCAAGAAGATGGCCAAGCTCGGCTCCGCCGGCAAGCCCGGCACCGGCTCGTTCCTGCGCCCCGACCCCGCGTCGGAGCAGGCGGAGAACGTCGCCATCGCGCACGAGGAAGAGCACACCATGCTCGCCGTCCTGGAAGCGGCCCAGAACACCGCCTCCGGCAAGCAGACCGATCACTGATCGGATCGTCACCAGGGAAGGCCCCGAGTCGAATTCGACTCGGGGCCTTCCCCGTTCCGTATCGATCAGACGATCGGGATGGCCACCGAGATCACGGCCTCCGCTTCGGACACCTCTCCGGGGTCGTTGCGATAGACGGTGAAGTGATGGGTGGCGATATCGTCACCGGTGCGCGCGATCCGCAGCCCGTGGTCGTCGATGAAGGCCGCGATCCGATCGTGCGCCATCGGAATCATGTCGGCGAACGATCCGGTCACGGTCGCGCACACCGCCCGGCGAACCGGAAAGCGCAGCGCTTGCAGCGGAGCCCGGACCTCGACGCCCGCGGCGGTCTCGACGAATACCGATTCATCGACGTCGGATTCCCGGAACTCGGCGTCGTGATCGATACAGCCGCCCGGTCCGGTCACGGTGATGCGCTGCCGCTCGAGTTCGGGCAGGAAGCGCGCCCAGAGTTCCCCCTCGGCGGCATAGCCGGGGATCACCCCGCGCAGCGTCACCAGCGTCTGGGCCGGTATGTCGATCAGTTGAACCTCGATGTCGGACACGGTGTTCTCCAGATGGTTCCGGTCGAGCATGCGCTCGATGAGGGCCAGCCGTTGCCGGGCCGAGGCGGCCTCGTCCACGAGCGTCCGGCGCTGTGATCGCAGCGCGTCGGTATACGTGGCGGAACCGAATACGGCGAGCAGGGCTCCGATGGCGGATACGCCGAACCCGACGTCACGCAGCTCGCGGATCCGGGCGGCGGCGCCCAGCTGCGCCGGCGCGTACCGGCGATACCCGGTGGCATCGTCGACCCAGGCGGGAACGAGCACGCCGCTCGCGTCGTAGTGCCGCAGCATCCGCACGCTGATCCGGCTCAACGAGGAAAAGCTGCCGATGGACATCAGGTTCGAGGGATCGGTCACGGCCGTAGTCTGCCGCCTCACACGATGTCAGAGTCAACCCGCGCGGGAACGACATCATCCCTGGGTCGGGTCGGCCGGGGTCGTGCGCGCGGCCTCGGCGCGGTCGACCCAGTCGAGCCAGGGGCCCGCGCCGCGGCGGGGTTCGGCGTAGCCGTCGGTGGTGCGGACGATGCGGGTGCCGGGCTGTTCGAGCCAGCGGACCAGCAGACCGGCCTCCTCGGGGAGGGCGCCGCGCAGCGGGGGGAAGGCGGGGGTGTCGCCGGAGTCCGGGAGGGGTTGGGGGAGGACGGTTTCGGCGGCGGCCGCGAGGCGGTCGACGACGGCCATCGGGGAGATGCCGCGGACGGCGGTGCCCGCGGCGGCGAGGCGGGCGTGGCGGATGATCGCGAACTGCCAGCCACCGGCGCCGTCGGGGTGGGCGGCGATCAGTTCGGGGATGGCGGCCAGGGCGGTGAGGCGCTGGGTGCGGCGCAGGGCGCGCACCACCGCGACGGTGCGGTCCCGCAAGCGAGCCGCCGCCTCGAAATGCTCTGCGGTGGACAGGGTTTCGAGTCTGCCCGCGATGGTGTGCAGGAGTGCGTCGTCCGCGCCGGCGAACAGGGCGCGGATGGCCGTGGGCGCCGGTTCGTACTCCTCTATATATAGGGGGCTGTTCTCGGTGGCGGCGGGGCAACCGCCGACGATGGCGGGCCGGCAATCGTGGCGGCCGGTGCGCGGGATGCGGGTGGTGCAGGTGCGCAGGCCCGACTGCTCGGCGAGGGTGGCCGCGATCTCCTGGGCATCGGTGCGGGAGGTGAACGGGCCCAGCGCATCCCGGGTCGGAGTGCGCGAGACCGCGAAGCGGGGGAAGGGCTCGGCGGTGAGGGTCAGCCACCACGCGCGCTGCGGGAACTTCGAGCGCCGGTTGTAGGGCGGGGTGTGGGCGATCAGCAGCCGCAGCTCGCGCACGCCCGCCTCCAGACCGTGCGCGCACTCGACGTGATCGACGCGGGTGGCCAGCTGCACCATCTCGCGCATGCGCGGGCGGGTGTCGGAACCGGTGAAGTAGCTGCGGACGCGGCGGCGCAGATTCACCGCCGTCCCTATATAGAGGACTTCGTCGGACGGGCCGCGGAACAGATACACGCCCGGGGTCGCCGGAAGGTCCGCGGCCATCACACGTTTCGCGCGCTGGCGGCGGGTCACCTCGGGGAGATAGTCGAGCAGCTCGGTCAGACTGTGCACGCCCTGATTGCCGACCCGGGCGATGAGCGCGTGCAGCACGTCCACCGTCGCCTTGGCGTCGTCGAGGGCGCGGTGCGTCGGGCGGGTCTCCGCGCCCAGCAGCTGCGCCAGGTACCAGAGCTTGGCCGAGGGCGCCTCGTCCTTGGGCAGCACGCGCCGTGCCAACTGGACCGTGCACACGTGCTGGAAGGCGGGCCAGGGCACGTCGCACCGGGCGGCCGCGGCCTTCAGGAAACCCAGATCGAAGCGGGCATTGTGGGCGACCAGCACCGCGCCGCGCGCGAACTCCAGGAACCCGGGCAGTACCTGCTCGATCCGGGGCGCGTCGATCACCATGGCGGTGGTGATGCCGGTGATCTGCACGATCTGCGGCGGGATGGCGCAGCCGGGATTGACCAGGGTCGCGAACTCGCCGAGCACCTCGCCGCCGCGCACCTTGACCGCGCCGATCTCGGTGATCGAGTCGCCCTCGGGGCTGGTTCCGGTGGTCTCCAGGTCCACGACCACGAACGTTGTGTCATAGAGCGGGGTTTCGAGCTCATCGAAGGCCAGCTGTCCGGACACGAGGGGCAAGCGTAGGCGCGGGGTCCGACAACGTCGCCCGAAGTTGATCTTTCCGAGCGACCTGGGGAAACGTCCGGATACCCGGTGACGATTCTCGAGATGAAATCCCCGAATTGCGCGAATATGCGAGTTTGTGGCGAGGGTCACAGTTATTCACAAAATGGATCAATTTTGTGGGGGAGGGTGGTCGGTTCGGATTCGTGCCCGGCGGGTGCTGTCCCGGTGCCCCGCGCCCGGGCGCGTCGGTGGGGCGCCCGGGAATCGCCCAGGTCGCACGCCATGGCTCTGACCTCGTATTATGCGGAATTCGCCAAGGTCGGAAGGGTTGTCCGCAGGCGCTTGCTACTGACCGGTAGCTCCCGGGACGCTCTCCGAAAAACGATCACTGTTATCGTTTCGTGATTGTTGTGACGTTTGTCGCACCGAAATACGGGTGCGCAACAATTCTGAGTCACGCGGCGCCTGCCTCGGCTTTACAAAGCACCGTTATGTACTCGTAATCTTCCTGAGACCTCGCGGAGTCCGACGCACCACCGGGTGCGGCGTCGCGGGGCAGATTGGAAGTACCTCACCATGGCGACCACCACCGTCAAGCGACAGGTCCGGGGCATGCAGCGCACTGCGCGTCGCGCCGCCGCGGCCGGTGCCGTCGGCGCTGCCACGCTGAGCGCGCTGCTGCTGCCCGCCACCCCCGCGTCGGCCCAGCCGGTCAACACCCCCGTCGGCACCTTCGACGTGCCCGACGCCATCCAGCTTCCCGCCGGGATCCCGGGCCTGCCCGAGTCCCTGCCGGTGACCATCCCGGCCCTGCCCGGCATCGAGGTCCCGGGCGCGCCGGCTCCCAGCCCGCAGCGCAGCTTCCGTCAGGCCGCGGTCGACGCCGCCATGAGCCGCATCGGCGACCCCTACGTGTACGGCGCCGCCGGCCCGAACGCCTTCGACTGCTCCGGTCTGGTGCAGTGGTCCTACGCGCAGGCCGGCGTCAGCCTGCCGCGCACCAGCTACGAGCAGGCCAGCGCGGGCAGCCCGGTGTCCTACGACGCCCTCGAGCCGGGCGACGTGGTGTCGTTCTACGGCGGCGGCCACTCCGGCATCTACATCGGCGACGGCAATGTCGTGCACGCCTCGACCTCCGGTCAGCCGGTCAAGGTCGCCCCGATCTCGTCGATGCCGTTCTCGGGCGCCACGCGTATCTGATCCCTTGCTCTACCGGGGGATTCGTCCCCCAGCCGACCGCCGGCGGACGACCTGCGGGAGGAACGGCGACCGTGATGCTTCCGTGGCCTGCTGGACACAAGCGGTCGCCGTTTCGTAATCTTACCGAGACCTTTCTGACCGGCTCGGGGTAAGAGAACGGGACGACACCAGCGGTGGCAGCGCAGCAGCGACATCAGCGGACACACAGTGAGCGGACCAGGCGACTGGTCGGAGGAGCCTTCACGGTCGGGGCCCTCATGGTCGGCACCTACGGCGGCTACGGTTTCGCCGGCGCCGATCCGGTGGCCGCGCCGGCCTCGGCCGGGGACGCGGTCCAGAAGCTCATCGACCTGTCCCGGCAGTCCGAGCAGATGAATCAGCAGGCGCTCGACGCCCAAGTCGATCTGGACGCCAAGTCCGCGACCGCGGCCGCCGCCGACCAGCGCGCCGCCGACGCGGCCGCCACGCTGGACGCCGCCAAGGCCGAAATCCGCCGCTACCAACCGGTCATCGAACGCGCCGCCACCTCCGCGCTGCTCGGCAGCCGCACCAACCGGATCACCTCGCTACTGGTCAGCAATTCGCCGCAGCAGCTGCTCGACCAGATGTCGATCGTGGACCTGGTGGGTGCGCGCACCAATGATCAACTGGCCCAGTATCAGAAGGCCACCACCGCGGCCGCCGCCGCCGAATCCGGCGCCCGCGCCGCCGCCGACTCCGCCCGCGCCGCCAGTGCCGCGGCCGACCGCGTGCGCACCGACCTGGAAGCCAAACGCGCTGCGCTGCAAGGCTCGATGGCCCAGGTCATCGCCGCGTGGGGGCAGCTCTCGGCCGGTGACAAGTCCGCGCTGGCGGGCTCCATGTTCCCGCCCGGCTTCGATCGCGACAGCCTGCTCAAGGGTCTGGTCCCGGGTTCGGGCACCAGCGCGCTGGCCGCGGGGCTGACCCGGGTCGGCGATCCCTACGTCTGGGGCGCCACCGGACCGGACCAGTTCGACTGTTCCGGCCTGGTGCAGTGGGCCTTCCATCAGGTCGGCAAGAACGTGCCGCGCACCTCGCAGCAGCAGGCCGGATACGGCACGCCGGTCGACCAGAAGGACCTGCAGCCCGGTGATGTGGTCTTCTTCTACTCGGACATCTCGCATGTGGGCATCTACGCCGGCAACGGATTGATGCTGCACGCTTCGACTTTCGGCGTTCCCGTCCAGGTCGCGCCGCTGGGTTCGACACCGTTCCATTCGGCTCGACGATACTGACGAGAGGCGGCGATGAGCGCTCTGCGGCAGGTCCGCGGCTGGCTGTCGGCGAAACGACGGTTCCAGTTCGTGCTCACCCTGGTCATGGTCAGCGCCCTGACCGCCGCGTGCGGCGCGCTGCTCATGCTGCCGAACTCGGTGCTGCCGACGCTGCGCGCCGTGGTGCCGGGCCAGGATTCGAGCCAGGCCACCGATCCGCAGGTGCCGCTGGTGAAGCGGTCCATGGAGGCCTACGGGAAGCTGGTCGCCGAACCGGTGCCGACCGGATCGGGCCGGACCGGCATCGTGCTCGGCCATCCGGGCCAGCGCGCCGACCTCGAGGTGCTGGCGAGCGAACTCGCGGCATCCACCGCCGCGGTCACCGCGCTGTGGGGCCAGGACTGGAATCGGGCGCCGGTCGTGGCGGTGGCCTCCAGCCCTTCGGAATTCGCGGCGCTCACCCACGCCACCGGTGACGTGCCCGCCGAGGTCGCCGCGTCCACCGTCGCCGACCCCTACCGGCCCGGCACGCAATTGACCGGGCAGCGCGTGGTTTTCGGGCCCGACGCCGGACGCCGCCTGGGCGCGGAGGGCCTGCGCTCGGTGCTGCGTCACGAACTCACCCACCTGGCCAGCCGCGCGGTGACCGTCGACGGGTCGCCGATGTGGATGCTCGAGGGTTTCGCCGAGTATTCCGCGCACCGCGGCATGCGCCACCCGGTCGCCCAGATCGCTCCGGCCCTCACCGCCCGCGTCCGTGCCGGTGACCTGCCCGCCGATCTCCCCGCCGACGCGATGTTCGAACCGGGCGGTGGCCAGGCCTCGCTCGCCTATGAACAGGGCTGGTCCGCCTGCGCTTTCATCGCCGACCGCTACGGTGATCAGGCCCTGGTCGACCTGTACCGGCAGCTGGCCTCCGGACCGAAGGACCGGGCCGCCGTGGAGTCCGTCCTGCGCGGCTCGCTCGGCGCCACCTACACCGACCTGGTCACCGCGTGGCGGGCCTGGCTCAGCACCCGCACCGGCGAGGGCGCGTAAAGCGGACGCCCGCGCGGGTGCAGTAGGTTTGTGGCATGGGGCGAACTCTGCTGGTTACCAATGATTTCCCGCCGCGACCCGGCGGGATTCAGTCGTATCTGCACGCGCTCGCCCTGCAGCTGCCCGCCGACGAGCTGGTGGTGTACGCGCCGCGCTGGAAGGGCGACAGCCACTGGAAGTTCGACGCGCAGCAGCCGTTCCAGGTGGTGCGGCACCCCACCACCTTGATGTTGCCGACGCCGCTGGTCGCGCGCCGGGCCCGGAAACTCCTGCGCGACGAGCAGTGCGACCGGGTGTGGTTCGGGGCGGCCGCGCCGCTGGCGCTGATGTCGCCGGTGCTGCGCAAGGCCGGGGCCGAACGGATTCTCGCGTCCACCCACGGTCACGAGGTGGGCTGGTCGATGCTGCCCGGCGCGCGGCAGGCGTTGCGCGTCATCGGTGATCACACCGATGTCGTCACCTATGTCAGTAAGTACACGCGGCGGCGGTTCGCGGCGGCGTTCGGGGCGCAGTCGGCGCTGGAGTATCTGCCGCCCGCGGTGGATGCCGAGGTGTTCAAGCCGGATCCGGCCGCGCGCGCGGAACTGCGGGCCCGCTACGGGCTGGGGGATCGGCCGACCATCCTGTGCCTGTCGCGGCTGGTGCCGCGCAAGGGCCAGGATTCGCTGATCGCGGCCATGCCCGATATCCGCAAGCGGGTCGACGGCGCGGTGCTGGTGATCGCGGGCGGCGGACCCTACGAGCAGAAGCTGCGCGAACTGGTCGCGGCCCTGGGCGTTTCCGACGATGTGGTGTTCACCGGCCGGGTGCCGTCGCAGGAGCTGGCCGCCCACCACACCATCGCCGACGTGTTCGCCATGCCCTGCCGGACCCGGGGCGCGGGCCTGGACGTGGAGGGCCTGGGCATCGTGTTCTTGGAGGCCTCGGCCACGGGAGTGCCGGTGGTCGCGGGCAATTCGGGCGGCGCGCCCGAGACCGTCCGCGAGGGTGAGACCGGCCGGGTGGTCAACGGCCGCAAGCTGGAGTCGCTCGCCGACGCCATCGTCGACATCCTCTCCGACCGCGACGCCGCGGCCGCCATGGGCGCGGCGGGCCGCGCCTGGGTGCAGCAGCAGTGGCGCTGGGACCTGATGGGTACGCGACTACAGCACCTGCTGGATCCCAGCCTGCGCCCCAGTCACCTGGGCTGAGCCGCCGGTCCAGGTCGGCGCGGGGTCTGAGCGGCGGCGCATCCTGCGATAGGCTCACCCGCGTGAGCAGTATCCAGGTTGCCGACATGACCTTCATCGCCGCGCCGGGCGAGGCCGTCGCCGAGATTCTGGCCGACCGTGGCCGGTGGCGTCAGTGGTGGCCGGACCTGCAATTGGACGTGCGGGAAGATCGGGGCGACAAGGGAATCCGCTGGACCGTCAGCGGGGGCGCCGAGGGCACCATGGAACTCTGGCTCGAGCCGATGCTGGACGGCGTCATCATGCATTACTTCATGCACGCCGAACCGCGCGGCGGCGTCGCCGGTATGTCCGGGCGTGACCTGCTGGCGCTCAACCGCACCCGCCGGGTCGCGGGCAAGGTCATGTCGTTCGAGATCAAGGCCCGCCTCGAGGCTGGGCGCAAGGCCGGGGTCGCGCCCGCGGCCGCTCACTAGAAAGGAAGCGTTGCCGCCCATGGCCGATCGAACTCAGCGGTCGATCGTGATCGACGCCCCCTCGGACCGAGTGATGGCCGTCATCGCCGACCTGGAGTCGTATCCGGAATGGGTCGCCGCGGCCCGCTCGGTCGAGGTCCTCGACAAACAGCCCGACGGCCGGGCCCGCACCGCGCGCTTCGTACTGGACGCCGGCGTCGTCAAGGACACCTACACCCTCGCCTACACCTGGCGGCCCGACGGCCGCGCGGTCAGCTGGAGCCTGGTCGCCGGGGAGCTGCAGAAAGCGCAGGACGGCACCTACGAACTGATCGCCCTGCCCGACGGCACCACCCAGGTGGTCTACGAGCTGACCGTCGACCTGAACATCCCGATGATCGGCATGTTCAAACGCAAGGCGGAGAAGGTCATCACCGACACCGCCCTCAAGGAACTCAAGAAACGGGTCGAAGGCTGACCGCCGGCGGTACCGAACGCCCGACCCGCACCGCCGCCCGAGTCGAGCTGTTCATCGGCAAGGGGGGCGTCGGAAAGACCACACTCGCCTGCGCGACCGCGATCGCCTACGCGCGCACCGGGCAGCGGGTGCTGCTGGCCTCCCTCGATCAGGCGCACTCCCTCGGGGACGCGCTCGGCTACCGGCTGCGCCACGGCGCGAAACCGGCGGTGGCGAGCGTGCCGCTGCCCGTGTTCGCCACGGCCGCACCGGATCTCGCCAACGACCCCGAGGCCACCGATCCGGGGCTGCCGGTGGTCGGGTCCGCCGCCGCGCCGAGTCTCGACGTCATCGAGGTGGATTCGCTGGCGCTGCTGGAGGATCGGTTCCGGCAGGTGCTGATGATGGCCTCCGGCGCCGGGCACGAGCACGGATTCGACCTGGGCGCACTGGATCCCGCCGAGCTCACCGGACTGCCCGGGGTGCAGGAACTGCTGGCGCTGCTGGAGATCACGCAGTTCGCGAAGGGCCAGCGGTGGGATGTGATCGTGCTGGACTGCCCGCCCTCGGCGGACATGCTGCGCATCGTCACCGCCCCCGACACCCTGCTCGGTTATCTGGAACGGGTGTGGCCCGCGCACTCTCGCACCATGGAGGCCATCGGCGCCGACTTCCGCAAGGCGGTGCTGGCGGTGACCGTCGAGCAGATCGTGGACGCGGTGACCGAAGCCCGTGACCTGCTGGCGGATCGGACCCGCACCGGCGCGCGCCTGGTGACCGTCGCCGAACAGGTGGCGGTGGCCGAATCGGCGCGGGTGCGTTCGGCCGCCGCGCTGCTGGGCCTGCGCCTGGACGCGATCCTGGTCAACAAGGTGCTGCCGGAGATGCCCGCGCCGCATCCGGCCGCGCCGCCGCATCCGGCCGTGCAGTGGTACTTCAACCGGCGCGGTGAGCAACTCGACGTGGTGACCGAGCTGCGCAAGCGGCTGCGCGGGGTTCCGGTGCAGGTGGTGGGGCACGCGGGGACCGAACCGGTGGGGCTGGGCTCGCTGGCCGCACTGTCCTACGCGGTGGACGCGAGTGGTAACTGGGTGGGATGGCGTCCGGTCCCTATGCTTGGCACAGACGCGGACGGGATGCCGCCCGTCGCCGCGGAACCGGTGGTCCGGCTCGAATCCGGGGCAGGGGTGGCTTCGGTGTTCGCGATGCGCATGCATCTGCCGGTGGTGGACGCGTCGACGCTGCGGCTGGGACGAGTGGAGGACGATTTGATCGTGGGAGCGGACGGGGTCCGGCGGCGATTGCGGCTGGCCCCGGTATTGCGGCGGTGCACGGTCGACGCCGCCGAACTCGACGGCGACCACCTGGTGATCCGCTTCCGGCCCGACCCGCAGGTCTGGCCGAAATGACGACCACGCACCACCCGCGCCCCGGCCTCTCCGAAGAGAACCTCGGCGAATTCGCCGAGGAGCTACGGCTGCTCGCCGAGGCCCTGCTCGAACGCGTGGAACCGGTGCTGCGCCGCACCGCCGCCGACGGCCGCACCGAATGGTCCAGCTGCAGCTGGTGCCCGGTGTGCGCGGCCGCCGCGATCGTGCGCGGCGAACACCACGACGTGGTGGCCGCCATCGCCGAACACGGCACCGCCATCGTGACCGTGCTGCGCGAGGCGCTCGCCGGGGTGCCGGTGGACCCGGTGATCCCACCGGATCTGGATCCGGAATCACCGGAATATCAAGCCTGGCACCGGTATTCGCATGCCGCCGGAACCGATTCCGGCGCCGGCGATCTGCCGTTCGCCGACGCCTACGCGAACGCCCGCGGCGAACGCGACGAGCGGGACGGGCCGGGCGGCGGACGCCGGGGTGGGTGTACCGGGTGGGCGCTGCCCGGGGTGCGGGCAGGAGGT